>NZ_CP169531.1:3432500-3712500 GCF_041950555.1 Zobellella sp. DQSA1 | reverse complement strand
CCAGGCGTTGGTAGTCCTGGTGAAAGGGTGTAGGCAGTGTGTTTAGGCAAATCCGGACGCACAATGCTGAGACCTGAGACGAAGTCACCACGGTGACGAAGTCATTGATGCCCTGCTTCCAGGAAAAGCCTCTAAGCTTCAGATGTGTGTGAACCGTACCCCAAACCGACACAGGTGGTCGGGTAGAGAATACCAAGGCGCTTGAGAGAACTCGGGTGAAGGAACTAGGCAAAATAGTACCGTAACTTCGGGAGAAGGTACGCTGGAGCGGGTGAAGTCCTTCGCGGATGGAGCCTGAGCCAGTCGCAGTGACCAGGTGGCTGGGACTGTTTATCAAAAACACAGCACTGTGCAAACTCGCAAGAGGACGTATACGGTGTGACACCTGCCCGGTGCCGGAAGGTTAATTGATGGGGTTAGCCGCAAGGTGAAGCTCTTGATCGAAGCCCCGGTAAACGGCGGCCGTAACTATAACGGTCCTAAGGTAGCGAAATTCCTTGTCGGGTAAGTTCCGACCTGCACGAATGGTGTAACCATGGCCACGCTGTCTCCACCCGAGACTCAGTGAAATTGAATTCGCCGTGAAGATGCGGTGTACCCGCGGCTAGACGGAAAGACCCCGTGAACCTTTACTACAGCTTGGCACTGAACATTGACCCTACATGTGTAGGATAGGTGGGAGGCTGTGAAGCGGTGACGCCAGTTGCCGTGGAGCCGACCTTGAAATACCACCCTTGTATGTTTGATGTTCTAACGTTGCCCCCTTATCGGGGGTGCGGACAGTGCCTGGTGGGTAGTTTGACTGGGGCGGTCTCCTCCCAAAGAGTAACGGAGGAGCACGAAGGTTGGCTAAGTACGGTCGGACATCGTACGGTTAGTGCAATGGCATAAGCCAGCTTAACTGCGAGACGGACAGGTCGAGCAGGTGCGAAAGCAGGTCATAGTGATCCGGTGGTTCTGAATGGAAGGGCCATCGCTCAACGGATAAAAGGTACTCCGGGGATAACAGGCTGATACCGCCCAAGAGTTCATATCGACGGCGGTGTTTGGCACCTCGATGTCGGCTCATCACATCCTGGGGCTGAAGTCGGTCCCAAGGGTATGGCTGTTCGCCATTTAAAGTGGTACGCGAGCTGGGTTCAGAACGTCGTGAGACAGTTCGGTCCCTATCTGCCGTGGGCGTTGGATGATTGAGGGGGGTTGCTCCTAGTACGAGAGGACCGGAGTGAACGAACCGCTGGTGTTCGGGTTGTCATGCCAATGGCACTGCCCGGTAGCTAAGTTCGGAATCGATAACCGCTGAAAGCATCTAAGCGGGAAGCGAGCCCCGAGATGAGTCATCCCAGAGGTCTAGAACCTCCTAAAGGGCCGTTTGAGACTAAGACGTAGATAGGCAGGGTGTGTAAGCGCGGTGACGTGTTGAGCTAACCTGTACTAATGACCCGTGCGGCTTAACCATACAACACCCAAGAAGTGTGAGGCCTTGCAGGTCGAGAACGAATTCATCAGGCAGAGAATTGCTCCTGCATTTTCTGCATTGCCGCCATGCCTGGCGGTGAGCTTTTCCGGATTAAAGTTTATGCCTGGCGGCGATAGCGTTGTGGTCCCACCTGACTCCATGCCGAACTCAGAAGTGAAACGCACCCGCGCCGATGATAGTGTGGCAGCTGCCATGTGAAAGTAGGTCACTGCCAGGCACCCAATTAAAAACCCCGACACCCTGGTGTCGGGGTTTTTGCTTTTCCGGCTCGAACACACTCGAACTTGCAGAACGAGCCCTTCAGCACCTGGTGTGCTTTCCTCCCCGAACCCCTGCCATTACTCGAACAACGTCAATGGCTTAAAGTCTTGTTGAATGTGTGTCCACAGGTAGTTTACGGTATCATGTTTGCCTATTTGGGAATACAGATAACCGGCTACCGGCTTGCTTCCCGTTAGTTCAGCCAGCACATTTGCAGTACACTACCCACTTTGATTTTATAGGTGTCTTCAGAATGTCAGAACAGCATAAGTCGACGACCCACTTTGGCTACAAGACGGTGGGAGCAGATGAAAAAGAACAGATGGTTGCCAGTGTGTTCCACTCTGTGGCCGCTAAGTATGACCTGATGAATGACCTGATGTCCTTTGGTGTTCACCGGTTATGGAAACGATTCACGATTGATTGTTCCGGGGTGCGTAAGGGACAGAAAGTATTGGATCTGGCCGGTGGCACTGGCGATCTCACCGCCAAGTTTTCCCGTATTGTGGGTGACAGTGGCCAGGTTGTACTGGCGGATATCAACGATTCTATGCTTAAGGTCGGTCGGGACAAGCTCCGGAATATGGGGCTCGGCGGCAACATTGCCTATGTGCAGGCGAATGCCGAGCAATTGCCTTTTCCGGACAATCACTTCGACCTGATCACCATCGCATTTGGCTTGCGCAATGTCACCGACAAGGACAAGGCATTGGCGTCCATGCAACGAGTACTGAAGCCCGGTGGTCGTCTGCTGGTGCTGGAGTTTTCCAAACCACAGCACGATATCATGAACAAGTTGTACGACTTCTATTCTTTCAACATCCTGCCGAAGATGGGCGCATTGGTAGCAAAAGACAGCGACAGCTACCAGTATCTGGCAGAATCCATCCGTATGCACCCGGATCAGGAGACCCTGAAGGGCATGATGGAACAGGCCGGCCTTGAGCAGGTGGAGTATTTCAACCTGACCGACGGCATCGTGGCCCTGCATCGCGGGTTCAAGTTTTGATGAAGGATCTGCTGCTTCCCTTGTTGAATGGCGCTCTGGAGACGGTGTTTAATCGTCTTGTCCTGCAGGATAGCGAGCGGTTGAAAAAAATGCAGCCGCTGCAGGGAAAGGTGCTGCAGTTGACGGTGAACGAGGTTGCCAGTGGTTACTTGCTGTTTTCCGAGCTGCAACTGGAGGTCCTGGGACGTTATGAAGGCCAGCCGGACAGCCATCTGAGCCTGTCGCTCAATGCTCTTGGACTGCTGAAGGACAAGGGGCTCCTGATGCAATATATCCGCGACGGGCGCATCGATCTGGAGGGGGATCCTCAACCCTGGCAGGACCTGGCGGCCTTGCTCAAGGAGTCGGCCATCGATGTGGAAGCCCTGCTGGTGCCTTACACCGGAGATATCATGGCTCATCTGTTGTGTCGACACGGGCGGGAGCTGAAGAGCGGTGTCGAACGGCGCCTGGTCGGTGCCCGGGCCCATCTGGCCGACTACCTGCGCGAGGAGGCCAGATGGGCGGTGGGGCCCCTTGAGCTGGCTGACTTCAATGACGAGGTGGTGGAGCTGAACAAGCGCCTAATCCGCCTGCAGGGACGGCTGGCGGCCCTGACCGATAAGGTGACCCACTCATGAAAAAACTGCGGGAGTTGCTCCGACTCTATCAGATTGGAAAAACCCTGTTCGACTATGGCCTGGACGAGCTGATCCCGGCCCGGTTACAGGTATGGCCAGCCCGTTGGGCGCGTAAAAGCCTGTTTTGGCTGAAGAACAGGCATCCGGATCTGTCTCGTGGCAAGCGTATCCGGCTGGCGCTGGAAAGCCTGGGACCTGTTTTCATCAAGTTTGGCCAGATGCTGTCGACCCGGCGGGATCTGCTGCCGCCGGACATCGCCGAGGAGCTCGCGCTGCTGCAGGATCGGGTTCCGCCCTTCGATGGCGCTCTCGCTCGCAAGCAGATCGAAGCCAGCCTGCACAACCCGATCGAAGCCCTGTTCGATGACTTCGATGAAAAACCCCTGGCGTCCGCCTCCATCGCCCAGGTACATACCGCGCGGCTGAAAACCGGACAGGAAATCGTGATCAAGGTGATCCGTCCCAGCATCGAGAAGGTGATCGAGGCGGATGTCAGCCTGATGCACTCTATGGCGACGCTGATCGCCCGGCTGGTGCCGGAGCGCAGCAGCCGGCTGCGCCCGGTTGAGGTGGTGGAGGAGTATCGCAAGACCCTGATCGACGAATTGAACCTGTTGCGGGAAGCGGCCAACGCCATTCAGTTGCGGCGCAACTTTGAGGGCTCCCGTACTCTCTATGTACCGGAGATCTACCCCAGCTATTGCCATGAAAATGTGCTGGTCATGGAGCGGATCTATGGCATCCCGGTGTCCGATATCGAGGCGCTGGAAGCCAACGGTACCAATATGAAGCTGTTGGCGGAGCGGGGGGTGGAGGTGTTTTTTACCCAGGTGTTCCGCGACAGCTTTTTCCATGCGGACATGCACCCGGGTAATATCTTCGTGTCTTACGATCATCCCCACGACCCCCAGTGGATAGGCATCGACTGCGGCATAGTGGGTACCCTGAATCGGGACGATAAGCGTTACCTGGCGGAAAATTTCCTGGCGTTCTTCAATCGGGACTACCGCAAGGTGGCCGAACTGCACGTCGAGTCGGGCTGGGTGCCGGCGGACACCAAAGTGGAAGAATTCGAGTCCGCCATCCGTACCGTGCTGGAACCCATCTTCGAAAAGCCCCTGTCCGAGATTTCCTTCGGTCATGTGCTGCTGAACCTGTTCAATACCGCCCGGCGTTTTAATATGGCGGTGCAGCCGCAACTGGTATTGCTGCAGAAAACCTTGCTTTATGTAGAAGGGGTAGGGCGGCAGTTATATCCGCAGCTGGATTTGTGGAAAACCGCCAAGCCATTTCTTGAAGACTGGATGCAGCAGCAGGTTGGCTACAAGGCGGTGATCAACGCGGTCAGGGAAAAAGCTCCATTCTGGGCCGAGAAGCTGCCCGAGCTGCCGGAGCTGGTATACGACTCCCTGCGCCAGGCCAAGTTGCAGCAGCGACAAATGCAAGGGCTATATGAGCAATTCACCTACCATAACAAGGGACAGGGCCAGGGCCGTTTCCTGCTGGCAATGGGCGCCACCATGCTGCTGGCGAGTACCCTGCTGCTGGGAATGGAGAAAACCCAGTGGGCGATGTCTGGTCTCGTGCTGACTTTGGTTGTATGGTTGCTGGGGTGGCGGCGGATAACTCGCTAGTTTGATCTGGTATCAACTCTTTGTCATCAAGCCCCGATATAATGGTTTTTTATTGTTCACTGTCTATATAGGAAAAGTGTGTTATGGGTGGAATCAGTATTTGGCAATTGCTTATCGTGGTGCTGATTGTGGTACTGCTGTTCGGAACCAAGAAGTTGCGCGGCTTGGGCTCCGATTTGGGCTCTGCCGTGAAAGGCTTTAAAAAAGCCATGAGTGATGAAGAGCAAGAGAAGAAAGACGCCGACTTTGAACAGCAGAAACTGGCCGACAAGAAAGAGCAGGGCGAGTCGCTGAACCAGCAGGAACAGGATAAAACCAAAGATAAAGATCGGGTGTAATCATGTTCGATATCGGTTTCTGGGAGCTGATCGTCATTTCCGTGGTGGGGCTGCTGGTATTGGGGCCGGAGCGATTGCCCGTGGCCATCAGAACCGTATCCCGGCTGTTCAAGACGGTACGTGATACCGCCAATGCGGTTAAAACCGAGCTGGCCCAGGAGCTGAAAATGGAAGAGCTGCACCGGGATCTGAAAAAGGCCGAGCAGCTCGGCATGAAGGATCTGAGCCCCGAGCTCAAACAATCCATCGACCAACTGAAAGAGGCGGCGGCCTCGGTCAATCGGCCTTACGAGAAAAAGCCCGAGTCACAAGCCGCCTCCGATGATGCCACCTCCCCGAAAGAGCCTCAGGATAAATCCTAAATGAGTCAAACGCAGCAGCCACTGATCAGCCACCTGGTGGAGCTGAGGAATCGCCTACTTCGTGCCTTTGCCGCCATTTTGCTGGTGTTCCTGGCCCTGGTTTATTTTGCCAACGATATCTACACCATACTGGCGGAGCCGCTACTGAAGCAGCTGCCGGAAGGGGCCAGCATGATCGCCACCGGTGTGGCGACGCCTTTCCTAACGCCACTGAAACTGACCCTGATAGTGTCCTTCTTCGCGGCCATTCCCTATGTGCTGTACCAGGTATGGGCCTTTATCGCTCCGGGCTTGTACAAGCACGAAAAGCGACTGATCGCGCCTTTGGTGTTTTCCAGCGCCCTGCTGTTCTATGCCGGTGCTGCTTTCGCCTACTTCGTGGTGTTTCCTCTTGCTTTCGGCTTCTTCACCAGGATGGCCCCGGAAGGGGTGACCATAGCGACCGACATCGCCAGCTACCTGGATTTTGTGCTTGGCCTCTTTATCGCCTTCGGTATCGCCTTCGAGATCCCCATCGCTACCATACTGCTGTGCTGGACCGGGGTGACCACGCCTAAGGAACTGTCCGGCAAGCGACCCTATGTGATCGTGGTGGTCTTTATCGTCGGTATGCTGTTGACACCGCCGGATGTGATCTCCCAGACTCTGCTGGCCATTCCGATGTGGCTGTTGTTTGAGGTCGGGGTTTTCTTTGCCCGTTTCTACGTGCGGGATCAGGAGCGTGACGAAGAGGAACGGGACGGCAGCTCATGATCGACATCGGGGTCAACCTCACCAGCAGCCAGTTCGACAAGGACAGAGAGCGGGTGGTGCAACGGGCCAGGGCGGCGGGCTTGTCGGCCATGATTCTGACGGGTACCAGCCTGGCGGAAAGCCGGGCCGTGGCCGACCATGCCGCTTCCGCCCCCGGTTTTTGTTATGCCACCGCCGGTGTTCATCCTCATGAGGCGCGTCACTTCGATGAGCACAGCCTGGATGAGTTGCGCCGGTTGGCGGCGCGACCTCAGGTCGTGGCCATCGGCGAGTGTGGTCTCGACTACAACCGGGATTTCTCGCCCCGGCCACAACAGGATGTCGTCTTTGAGTCCCAGCTGGCCCTGGCCGCCGAACTGCAGCTACCGGTGTTTATGCACTGCCGGGACGCCCATCCACGTTTTATCGAGATCCTGGCTCCCTGGCGCGACCGCCTGCCGGCCGCGGTGCTGCACTGTTTTACCGGCTCCGAGCAGGAGCTGCGCGATTGCCTGGCGCTGGATCTGCACATCGGCATCACCGGCTGGATCTGCGACGAGCGTCGAGGCCAGGAACTGCAGCGGTTGGTGAGCATGATTCCGGCCGACCGACTGATGGTGGAGACCGACAGTCCCTACCTGATCCCGCGGGATTTGTTGCCCAAGCCCGCATCCCGGCGTAACGAGCCCGCCTACTTACCCCACATCGTCCGGCGCATCGCCGAATGTCGGGGTGAGCATCCCGACGCCCTGGTCGCCACCGTCACGGCGACCAGCCGCGCCTTTTTCCGCATTGAGGAGCAGTCATGACCGAACAAGTTTTTGGTGGTTTTCCCAACCGTCGCCTGCGCCGGGTCCGCAAGCACGATTTCAGTCGCCGGCTGGTGCGCGAACATACCCTGACCGTGGACGATCTTATCTACCCGGTATTTGTGCTGCCCGGCTTCCAGCGTCGGGAGGCGGTGCCTTCCATGCCCGGGGTGGAGCGCTTGTCCGTCGATCTGCTACTGGAAGAAGCGGCGGAACTGGTGAGATTGGGTATTCCGTTGATCGCCCTGTTCCCAGTGGTCAATGCCAGCCAGAAATCCCAGCTGGCGGAAGAAGCCTACAACCCCGATGGCCTGGCCCAAGAAGCGGTGCGGGCGCTGAAGGAGGCTTTTCCCGAGCTGGGGGTAATGACCGACGTGGCGCTGGATCCCTTTACCACCCACGGTCAGGACGGCATCATCGACGAGCAGGGCTATGTGCTCAACGACGTGACGACAGAAGTACTGGTCAAGCAGGCCCTGAGCCATGCGGAGGCCGGCGCCGATATAGTGGCGCCTTCCGACATGATGGACGGCCGTATCGGCGCCATCCGCCAGGCGCTGGAAGAAGCCGGTTTCGTCAACACCCAGATCATGGCCTATTCCGCCAAGTACGCCTCCAACTACTACGGTCCCTTCCGCGACGCGGTTGGCTCGGCCGGTAACCTCAAAGGCGGCAACAAGGCCACCTATCAGATGGATCCGGCCAACGGCGATGAAGCCTTGCAGGAAGTGGCGCTGGATATCCAGGAAGGCGCCGATATGGTGATGGTGAAACCGGGCATGCCCTACCTGGATGTGGTACGGCGGGTAAAGGATCAGTTCGGGGTACCCACTTTCGCCTACCAGGTCAGCGGCGAATACGCCATGCATATGGCGGCCATCCAGAACGGCTGGCTGAAGGAGAAGGAAACCATCATGGAATCCCTGCTGTGCTTCAAGCGTGGTGGGGCAGACGGCATCCTGACCTATTTCGCCAAGCGGGTCGCGACCTGGCTGAAGGAAGAGAAGTAAGATCGGGACTGGGGACTGGGGACTGGGGACTGGGGTTGATTACGATCCCTAATCCCTAATCCCGTTCAACAATCTCCAGCGGCCAGCCCTGTTCGGTTTGGCGCTTGGCTTCCTGCTGCAGCTCGCTGGCACGCAGGTGGTGCTGACGGCCCCAGCCGGCGGGCAGGATGAGGGTCAGGCGATGGCCGTCTGCTGCCAGTTGGAATTCGGGCACAGTGCCCCGGGTGCGGCGCAGACAGAGGATGATGGCCAGCCGCAGCAGTCGGGCCAGCAGTATGGCCTGGTCGGTCTCGACAGCACTCTGCTGTGCCAGCGGCTCTGGCTTGAACTGGTCCCGTTGGTTGAGCAGCAGGGCGGCCAGCAGCTGTTTCTGGGCCGAGGTGAAACCGGGCAGATCGATGTGGCTGATGATATAGGCGGCGTGCTCGGGCGCGCGCTTGTACTCGATGCACAGCCCCAGTTCGTAGAGCAGGGCGGCCCAACCCAGCATGGGGGCTGGCAGATCCTGGTCTGACGATACCTGGGCCAGGGCACGCAACGCCGTTTTCCTGACCCGCTCACCCTGAGTACGGTCCAACTGGTAGCGGGCGATCAGGCTGTCGGCGGTTCTTTCCTGGGCGTCACACTCGCGGCGTTGGCCCAGCATACCGTAAACCAGTCCTTCCCGCAGGGCGCCGCCGGCCAGCACCATGGTATCGATGGCCAGGGTATCAAACAGGGCAATAAGAATGGCCAGCCCGGATGGGAAAACCGGCGTTCGTTCCGGCTGCAGCCCGGGGAGTTGCAGGCGATCGACATGGTCGCACGCGATGGTTTGTTGCTGTAATAGCCTGAGCTTGGCCAGCGTGATCTGTTCACTCTCGCCCTGGCTGACCATGATTTCCTGGACGGCCTGGACCGTACCGGAAGCGCCGATACAACCTTGCCAGCCCAGCTTGAGGTAAGTGGCGGCTACCGGCGCCAGGGTCTGCTGGGCGGCGGCAATGGCGCACTCGAAATTCCTGGCGGACAGGTTTCCGCCGGTAAAATAGCGGTTCAGCCAGGTGACGCAGCCCATGTCCAGGCTGTTAAGTAACTGGGGGCTGGTACTTTCGCCGATAATCAGTTCGGTGCTGGCTCCCCCGATATCGATGACCAGCCGGCGGCCGGTGCCGGACGACGTCCAGGCCACCCCTTCATAAATGGTGGCCGCTTCTTCCTCGCCGGAAATAATACGGATGCGATGACCGAGAATAGTCTCGGCCCGCGCCAGGAATCGTTCGATATTGGTGGCCAGCCGCAGGGTGGCGGTGCCGACGATGCGGATATGCTCTGCCGGTACATCCTGCAGTTGCTCGGCAAATAGCTGCAGACAGTCCCAGCCCCGTTGCATGGCATCGGCATCCAGGCTGCCGTCCGGCCGCAAGCCGGCCGCCAGGCGCACCTTGCGTTTGACCTTGGCCAGGGTGCGACAGGCCCCTGCGACCTCGTGAACCACCAGCATATGGAAGCTGTTGGAGCCGAGGTCGATGGCTGCATACAGAGCCGGGTTTTTCACCTTGGCTCAGCTCCGGGCACCCTGAGGGCGCCGGCGTCGGTTATTCCCGCCGGGGCGGCGAGGACCGCCGCTGCCCTGGCCTTGCCGGTCACGCATGGTGCGGTTGGCTCCGGCCCTGTGATGATGAATGCGCTTGGGCGCAGTTACATCGTCGAGCAGGGCTTCCCGGTCGTACTTGCTGACCGGGATTTCGTGCTCGATGTAGGCTTCCACCGCCGGCAGGTTGAACACGTATTCTTCACAAGCGAAGCTGATGGAATGACCACTGGCCCCGGCACGACCGGTCCGGCCGATACGGTGTACATAGTCTTCCGCGTCGTCGGGCAGGTCGTAGTTGAACACATGGGTGACGTCGGGAATGTGCAGGCCCCGGGCCGCCACGTCGGTGGCGACCAGTATATCCAGCACCCCGCCGGTGAATTCTTCCAGTATCTTCAGCCGCTTCTTCTGGGGGACGTCGCCGGTGAGCAGCCCGACCCGGTGACCATCGGCTTTCAGCCAGGCATAGACTTCTTCACAGCTGTGTTTGGTGTTGGCGAACACGATGGCCTTGTCGGGCCATTCTTCCTCCATCAGGCTCAGTAGCAGCAGCATCTTGTCTTCCTGGGCCGGATAGAACAGCTCTTCCTGAATGTGGATGCCGGTTTTGCGCTCCGGTTCGATCTGGACGTGTTCGGGGCTGTTCATGTGTTCGTAGGCCAGTTCCTGTACTCGCAGCGACAGGGTGGCGGAGAACAGCATGTTCTGGCGCTGGTCGGCACTGGGCATACGACGGAACAGATAACGGATATCCTTGATAAAGCCCAGATCGAACATGCGATCCGCCTCGTCCAGCACCACCACCTGGATGGCGCCCAGATCGATCACCCGTTGCTTGAGGAAGTCGATGATGCGGCCGGTGGTGCCGATCAGCACGTCGACGCCGGCTTCCAGTACCTGTACCTGCTTTTCGTAGCCGTCGCCGCCGTAGGCCAGACCCAGCTTGAGACCGGTACTGTCGCTCAGGGTATCGGCATCATTAAAGATTTGTACCGCCAGTTCTCGAGTCGGTGCCATGATGATGGCCCGGGGCTGATTCAACTGGCGCGTTTCGGGGGGCGGGGTCGTCAGCAGGTGGTCGAAGGTGGCGGCGAGAAAGGCGATGGTCTTGCCGGTGCCGGTCTGGGCTTGTCCCGCGATGTCCTTGCCAGAAGTCAAATGGGGTAACGACAACGCCTGGATCGGCGTGCAGTTGTGAAATCCTTTTGCTTCCAGTCCGGCCAGTACCTGTGGTTGCAGGCCCAACTGGGCAAATTTTACGTCTGTTAAGTGTGTTTTGCTCATAGCGTTCAGAATATCAGGTTAGGCTTGCAATAATAAACAGGATCATTTGAAATAGGGCAACTAAATTGCCCCGACGTTTTGTGTCGAGGGGCCAAACAACTGACTGGAGTTGGAGATGAGTGACAAAATTGTTCAGCTGACCGATGCCAGCTTCGATGCTGATGTGATCAAGGCCGATGGCCCGGTTCTGGTCGATTTCTGGGCTGAATGGTGTGGTCCCTGCAAGATGATCGCCCCTATCCTGGACGAGGTGGCCGGTGAATACGAAGGTAGGGTCACCGTGGCCAAGCTGAATATTGACCAAAACGCAGATACTCCGCCCAAGTTCGGTATTCGTGGCATTCCCACCCTGCTGCTGTTCAAAAACGGCGAAGTGGCGGCAACCAAAGTAGGTGCGCTGTCCAAGACTCAGTTGAAAGAGTTCCTGGACGCCAACCTGTAATGGTAATCCAAGGGGTGCGCAAGGCGCCCCTTTTGGTTTTTTGCTAGACGCTTCTTCTTTTTGGTGCTAGTTTATTGGTCGTTTGCTAGCCTATTTTGTGCCCTAGGGCTCTCCGTATTCAAGCATCAATCCAGCAGACCTTTTCTGACTATTTAACATCCTGGTTGATAGAAACTCACCACTATGAATCTTACTGAACTCAAGAATACCCCTGTATCTGAGCTGATAAAGCTTGGGGAAACCATGGGCCTGGAAAACCTCGCCCGTCTGCGCAAGCAAGACATCATCTTTGCTATCCTCAAAGCCCATGCCAAAAGTGGTGAAGATATCTTCGGCGATGGCGTGCTGGAAATCCTGCAGGACGGCTTCGGCTTCCTGCGCAGCGCCGACTCCTCTTACCTGGCCGGACCCGATGATATCTATGTTTCGCCCAGCCAGATCCGCCGTTTCAACCTGCGCACCGGTGATACCATCTCCGGCAAGATCCGACCGCCGAAAGAAGGCGAGCGCTATTTTGCCCTGTTGAAGATCAACGAAGTCAACTATGACAAGCCGGAAAACGCGCGTAACAAGATCCTGTTCGAAAACCTGACGCCGCTGCATGCCAACGAGCGCATGAAGATGGAACGGGGCAACGGTTCTACCGAAGACATTACCGCCCGGGTGCTGGATTTGGCGTCGCCCATCGGTAAGGGACAACGGGGCCTGATCGTGGCGCCCCCCAAAGCCGGTAAGACCATGCTGCTGCAGAACATCGCCCAAAGCATCACTTACAACCATCCCGAATGTACCCTGATCGTGCTGTTGATCGACGAGCGTCCGGAAGAAGTGACCGAGATGCAGCGGATGGTGAAGGGCGAAGTCATCGCCTCGACCTTCGACGAGCCGGCGGCCCGTCACGTACAGGTGGCCGACATGGTGATCGAAAAGGCCAAGCGCCTGGTCGAACACAAGAAGGATGTGGTGATCCTGCTCGACTCCATCACCCGTCTGGCGCGGGCCTACAACACAGTGGTACCGTCTTCCGGCAAGGTCTTGACCGGTGGTGTGGACGCCAATGCCCTGCATCGACCCAAGCGCTTCTTCGGCGCCGCCCGTAATGTAGAGGAAGGCGGCAGCCTGACCATCATCGCCACCGCCCTGGTGGAAACCGGCTCCAAGATGGATGACGTCATCTACGAAGAGTTCAAGGGCACCGGCAACATGGAATTGCACCTGTCCCGCAAGATCGCCGAGAAGCGGGTCTATCCGGCCATCGACATCACTCGTTCCGGCACCCGCCGGGAAGAGCTGCTCACCACCCCGGAAGAGCTGCAGAAGATGTGGATTCTGCGCAAGATCGTGCACCCCATGGGCGAGATCGACGGTATCGAATTCCTCATCGACAAACTGGCGATGACCAAGACCAACGACGAGTTTTTCGAAGCCATGAAACGGCAGCAGAAATAACTTTCGTTCTCCTAAAAAAAACCGCGGTCCGACCGCGGTTTTTTTGTTGGCGATACAAGCCCGTCTTAACCGGGTATAATCCCCGCAGCCACTCGATACACTCGGAACAAACCTATGAAATATAAGGACTTGCGAGATTTTATCGCGCAACTCGAAGCCCAGGGGGAACTCAAGCGGATTCGTCATGAGATCGACCCCTATCTGGAAATGACCGAGATCTGCGACCGTACCCTCAAGGCGGGGGGGCCGGCGTTGCTGTTCGAGAATCCCAAGGGGTTCGATATGCCGGTGCTGGGCAACCTGTTCGGGACACCCAAGCGAGTGGCTATGGGCATGGGCCAGCAGGATGTGGCTGCGCTGCGCGACGTGGGCCGTTGGCTGTCCTACCTCAAGGAGCCGGAGCCGCCCAAGGGGCTGAAGGAGCTGATGGAAAAGCTGCCTATCTTCAAGCAGGTACTGAACATGCCGGTCAAGCGACTGAAAAGCGCTCCCTGTCAGGAACTGATCCAGGAAGGCGACCAGGTCGACCTGACCCGGCTGCCCATCCAGCACTGCTGGCCCGGCGATGCCGCCCCCCTTATCACCTGGGGCCTGACCATCACCCGCGGTCCCTACAAGAAGCGGCAGAACCTGGGCATCTATCGCCAGCAACTGCTGGGCCGAAACAAGGTAATCATGCGCTGGCTCAGCCATCGTGGCGGTGCGCTGGATTTCCGTGAGTGGCAGGAGGCCAACCCGGGCCAGCCCTATCCGGTGGCGGTGGCCCTGGGGGCCGACCCGGCCACCATTCTCGGCGCCGTGACCCCGGTGCCGGACACCTTGTCCGAATACGCCTTCGCCGGCCTGCTGCGGGGCGGCCGCACCGAGGTGGTGAAATGTGTCGGCAGCGATTTGGAAGTGCCCGCCAGCGCCGAAATCGTGCTGGAAGGCCATATCTATCCGGACGAGACGGCGCCGGAAGGCCCCTACGGCGATCATACCGGTTATTACAACGAGATCGACGAGTTCCCGGTGTTCACGGTGGAGCGCATCACCCGCCGGCGGGACGCCATCTACCATTCCACCTATACCGGCCGCCCGCCCGATGAACCGGCGGTACTGGGCGTGGCACTGAACGAGGTGTTCGTGCCCATACTGCAGAAGCAGTTTCCCGAGATAGTGGACTTCTATCTTCCGCCGGAAGGTTGCTCCTACCGCATGGCGGTGGTGACCATGAAAAAACGCTACCCCGGTCATGCCAAACGTGTCATGCTGGGCGTTTGGTCGTTTTTACGACAATTCATGTATACCAAGTTCGTTATCGTGTGTGACGACGACATCGATGCCAGAGACTGGAAAGACGTGATCTGGGCCATTACGACCCGAATGGACCCGGCACGGGATACCACATTGATCGAGCACACTCCCATCGACTATCTGGACTTCGCCTCTCCGGTCTCCGGCCTGGGCTCCAAGATGGGCCTGGACGCTACCAACAAGTGGCCGGGCGAAACCGACCGGGAATGGGGCCAGCCCATCGTGATGACGGACGAAGTAAAACAAAGGGTCGATACGCTATGGGATCAACTCGGGATCCTGGATGCGAGTGCCGAACAGAGTAAGACCAAAGGATAGTCATGCAGAAAGTAACATGTAGTGTAGAAGCCCTGGAAGAAATGGCCGACACCCTCTGGTATGTGCGGCTCAAGCCCGTGCAGGCCGTGGATTTTCAACCCGGCCAGTATCTGTTGGTGGTGATGGCGGACGATGATAAACGTCCCTTTTCCATCGCCAACATGCCCAATGAGGAAGGCACCCTGGAGCTGCATATCGGGGCTTCCCCGGACAACAGCTATGCCATGCAGGTATTGACGCGGATGCAGGAGCTGGGCCAGATCGAAGTGCAGCTGCCGGCCGGCAAGGCCTACCTGCGTGCGGAATCCCGTCATCCGGTTATCCTGATGGCCGGTGGCACCGGCTTTGCCTATACCCGCTCCATCCTGCAGAGGATGTTGGCCGAGGGATTGCACAAGCCGGTGTTCCTGTACTGGGGGGTGCGTTTTGAGGATCACCTCTATGCCGACGAGGAAATGAAGACCTGGGCCGCGGAGCACAAGGAACTGACCTATGTGCCGGTGGTACAGAATACCGGCGATCATTGGCAGGGCCGTACCGGCCTGGTACACGAAGCCATCATGGACGACTTTCCCAGCCTGACCGGTTACGACATCTATGTGGCGGGTCGTTTCGAGATGGCCGGGGTGGCGCGGGAAGCCTTCAAGGAAAAAGGGGTGGAAGCCGAGCGGTTGTTCGGGGACGCCTACGAGTTTATCTGAGCCTACGACCGGGAAACGCCTTCCCGGTCAGTTTGTTGATAAAGTCGCTTGTCATAGCTGGAGAGGCCGGCCCAAGGGCCGACTCCGCCGACACGCTCAAGTACATCCATGTATCGCTCGGCACATGCCATCCCTGGCATGTGCCGGTCGGCGGAGCCGTTCCCTTTGTCCGCCAGTTTTGGCTCAGAAGCAGTCTGTCCGAGGGCTTGTCAGCCGTTTAATAAATCGATGAAGCGCCAGCCTTGTGGTGAACTCTGCTCAGATATCGCCGTCCTGGCGCTCCACCAACTGACGCTCCAACTGAGCCAGCTTGGCTTCCATTTCATTGAGCTTTTCCCGGGTGCGCAGCAGCACCTTGGTCTGCACGTCGAACTCTTCCCGGGTTACCATGTCCAGCTTGCCCAGCTGTGCCTGCAGCACGGTGCGGATGCGTTTTTCTGCTTCTTCGCCCATGTTCTTCAGTCCGGCAGGCAGGTTGCTTTGGATCTGTTTGGCGATCTCTTCCAGTTTTTTCGGGTCCAGCATGGTCGGTCTCCTTAATAGATTGACTCCATTGTAACTCCATTTTCCCGGCAATAGGCAAGGTAATACGGGGTTGGGGCGACCCCCGCCCTGCTTATTGACCCTGCTGCAGGGCAATCTGGCGGAACGCCTGGATCAGGGGGTCATCCAGCCGTTTTTTCAGCAGGCAGACGCCGACCTCGAAGGGTTTTAAATCCGGGGACACGTGTAGCCGCTGGATTTTGTCGGCCATGGGGCTGTGATCGATGACCGCCGTGGGCACCAGGGCGATGCCGCAGCCCAGGGCGACCATGCCGACGATGGCTTCGTTGCCGGCCACTTCCGCATAAATATGCGGGCTGATGCCCTTGTTGCGAAACCATTGATTGGTTCTTTTGCGTGCCACGCCCTGCTCCGGCAGTATCACCGGTATCCTGCTCCAGTCGGCCTGTTTCTGCTGCAACAGTTCGGTTGCCGGACAGGGGATGCGCGGAGCGATAAATACCAGGGGCACCGTCTGCAGCTTGATAAAGTCGAGCTTGGCGGGCAAGGCATCGGGGCGGGCACCGATGGACAGATCGGATTCGTCCTGCAGCACCTTGTCGATGGCCAGGGCCGGATCCCCGGTTTCCAGCCGCAGTTCCAGTTGGGGGTAGCGGGTACGAAAGCGCGCCAGGATATCGGGCAGCAGGAAATAGCTGGCGGTGACCGAGCAGAACAGCCGCAGCCGGCCCTGCAACGGGCTCCCGCTTTGTTTCAGTTGTTCCCTGATGCCCTGCCAGTCGGCCAGCCAGTGGTCTGCGAACCGCTGCAGGCGCAATCCGGCCGGGGTGAGGGTGACGCTGCGGTTGTCCCGGTCCAGCAGCTCGCAGCCCAGTTCCTGCTCCAGCCGCTGTATCGCCCGGCTCAGGGTGGAGGGGCTGACCGCCATGGCATCGGCGGTGCGGCCAAAGTGCAGACTCTGGCTGAGGTGTACGAACAACTCCAGATTGCGGATATCCATCACATTGCACCAAATGAAATACTCTGTTTCGAATATATCATTTCAAGCAATGAAAAGCCTGGGGTATAGTGCTTGGGTCGTCACCGCCGGGCGGTGCAGGAATTCAAGTATTAAACGGATTAATTGGAGCAAAAGGTCATGGCTAACTATTTCAACACCCTGAATCTGCGTCAGCAGCTCGAGCAACTGGGCAAGTGCCGCTTTATGAACCGCGCCGAGTTTGCCGACGGCTGCAACTACCTGAAAGGCAAGAAGGTAGTGATCGTCGGTTGTGGCGCCCAGGGCCTGAACCAGGGTCTGAATATGCGCGATTCCGGCCTGGACGTGTCCTACGCCCTGCGGGCCGAAGCCATTGCCGAAAAGCGCAAGTCTTTCCAGCAGGCCACCGAAAACGGCTTCAAAGTGGGCACCTATGAAGAGCTGATCCCCACCGCCGATCTGGTGATGAACCTGACCCCGGACAAGCAGCATACCTCCGCCGTCAACGCCGTCATGCCGCTGATGAAAGAGGGCGCCGCCCTCGGCTACTCCCACGGGTTCAACATCGTGGAAGAAGGCATGCAGATCCGCAAGGACATCACCGTGGTGATGGTGGCGCCCAAGTGCCCCGGTACCGAAGTGCGTGAAGAGTACAAGCGCGGTTTCGGCGTACCTACCCTGATCGCCGTTCACCCGGAGAACGATCCCCAGGGTGAAGGCCTGGCCATCGCCAAGGCCTGGGCTTCAGCCACCGGTGGCGACCGTGCCGGCGTACTCGAGTCTTCCTTCGTGGCCGAAGTGAAATCCGACCTGATGGGCGAGCAGACCATTCTGTGCGGCATGCTGCAGGCCGGCGCCATCGTCTGCCACGAGAAGATGGTGGCCGAGGGCATCGACGCCGGTTACGCCGGCAAGCTGATCCAGTTCGGCTGGGAAACCATCACCGAAGCCCTGAAGCAGGGTGGCATCACCAACATGATGGATCGCCTGTCCAACCCGGCGAAGATCAAGGCCTTCGATCTGGCCGACGAGCTGAAAGAGCTGATGCGCCCGCTGTTCAACAAGCATATGGACGACATCATCGAAGGCCATTTCTCCGCCGGCATGATGGCCGACTGGGCCAAGGACGATCACGACCTGCTGACCTGGCGTGAAGAAACCGCCGGTACCAGCTTCGAGCAGTATCCGGTCACCGACGTGGTGATCGCCGAGCAGGAGTACTTTGACAACGGCATCCTGCTGGTGGCCATGGTCAAGGCCGGCGTCGAGCTGGCGTTCGAAGCCATGACCGCCTCCGGCATCATCGACGAGTCCGCCTACTATGAGTCGCTGCACGAACTGCCGTTGATCGCCAATACCGTGGCGCGCAAGCGTCTGTACGAGATGAACGTGGTGATCTCCGACACCGCCGAATACGGCAACTACCTGTTCGCCAACGCCGCGGTACCGCTGCTGCGCGAGAAGTTCATGCCTAAGGTAGGCACCGACGTTATCGGCAAGACCATCGTGGTGGAGTCCAACTCCGTCGATAACCGTCGCCTGATCGAGGTCAACGAAGCCATTCGTAACCACCCGGTCGAGAGCATCGGCAAGACCCTGCGTTCTTACATGACCGACATGAAGAACATCGCCGTCGGCGGCTGAACCGGATAATAAACAGAGCGATAATAACGGGAGGCTTCGGCCTCCTTTTTTTATGGCCGGGATGGGGGACTGGGGATGGAACAGGCTCCAGTCCCCAGCCCCGGTGAGTTTGATATAATGCCCGCTCAATCAAAGGGAGCAGAAGATGAGTTTTGACGAGCGTTTTGGTGGTATCGCCCGGCTGTACGGGGCCGAGGTCTTGGCCCGTTTTGCGGCGGCCCGGGTATGCGTGATCGGCATCGGCGGCGTGGGATCCTGGGCAGCGGAGGCACTGGCGCGCTCCGGGATCGGCGCCATCACCCTGATCGACATGGACGATATCTGTATTACCAATACCAACCGTCAGATCCATGCCCTGTCCAACCGGATCGGGGCCGAGAAGACCGCGGCCATGGCCGAGCGGATCGCCCTGATCAACCCGGATTGCGACGTGAGGGTGGTAGACGACTTTATCGGCCCGGACAATCTGGAACAACACCTGCTGGCAGGATTCGACTATGTGCTGGACGCCATCGACTCGGTCAAGGCCAAGGCGGCGCTGATTGCCTTCTGCAAGCGGCACAGGATCCCGGTGATCACCGCCGGCGGCGCCGGTGGCCAGATCGATCCCGGCCAGATCCAGCTGGCCGATCTCAGCAGGACCATCCAGGATCCCCTGGCCGCCAAGGTGCGTGGCGACCTGCGTCGGTTTTACCATTTCAGCAAGAATCCCAAGCGCAAGTTCGGGGTGGACTGCGTCTTCTCCACCGAGCAGCCCCGTTACCCCGACGGGGCCGGCGGTATCTGCCGCAGCAAGCAACAGTCGGACGGCACCATGAAGATGGACTGCGCCTCCGGTTTCGGCGCCGTCACCCATATCACCGCCACCTTCGGCTTCTTTATGGTCGGCCGGGTGCTGGCCAAACTGGCTGCTCCGGCTGACGGCTAGAAGCCTGACTTTTAGTCACAAGTCCGGCTGTCTGACTTGACGCAAAGAAGAGACAACAGGGCCACCTCTGCCGACACGTTGTGAATACCTCCCTGTACGCTCGCACCTGCCATCCCTGGCAGGTGACGGTATCGCTGTTGCCTCTTTTCAACCCCGGCGCTGTCTGAAGGGGGAGCCAGCAGGCGGCTGCGGGGCGAGAGAGGACAAAGGGGGCAGCGAAGCCGGCCCACCGCGCCAGGGAGGGGTTCACGGCGTGCCGGAGGAGCTGTGCGCTTTGGCCGATATTCTGTCTGATCAACAGTCAACAAAGACTTGTGACCAAGAGCCAGGCCGGAAGCAAGAAGCCGTCCGAGTTACCAGATTCAACCAACGCCGCGGGCTGCTTCCAGTTTCCCGCTTTCAGCTTTCGGCTTTGGCTTTAATCGCGTCTACCACGGCCCGCAGGCCATTGCTCCGGGACGGGCTCAGGTGGGGCAGCAGTTGCAGTTCCTCGAAGTAGGCCTCCATGTCGAAGGCGGTTATCTCGGCGGCGGTCTTGTTGTTCAGCGCCGCCAGCACCACCGCCATCAGGCCCTTGACGATGCGGGCGTCCGAGTCGCAGTGCAGCTGCCAGCGCCCCTGCGTGTCCTGGCCGGCCTGCAGCCAGGCCTGGCTTTCGCAGCCGTGGATGGCGTTGGCCTCGGTTCTGGCTTCCGGCGGCAGCGGCGGTAGCTGTTTGGCCAGCAAAATCAGTTGCTTGTAGCGAGCCTCCCAGCCGTGGACGGCGGCGAAGCGGGTGCGGAGGTCCTGGTCGGTAATGGTGGTGCCGAAGGGGTGGTTTATCACAGCAGCTCCCGGGCTTTGTCGATGCCGGCCAGCAGGGCGGCGATATCGTCTGAAGTGTTATAAAAGGCGAGGGAGGCGCGCACCGTGCCCTGGGGCAGGGCCAGCGCCTGCATCAGCGGCATGGCGCAGTGATGGCCGGTGCGTACCGCTATGCCCTGCATGTCGAGCAGGGTGGCCAGATCCTGGGGATGTACATCGTCCATCACGAAGGAGACGGCGCCGGCCCGGGGCCGGCCGATCACCCGGATATCGGCCATGGCGCCCAGCCCGTCCACCAGTTGGTGCAGCAGCGCATCTTCGTGGCGCATCAGGGCGGTTCGGTCCAGCGCCTGCAGGTAATCCACCGCCGCCCCCAGGGCGATGGCGCCGGCGATATTGGGGGTGCCCGCCTCGAACTTGAAGGGTGGCTCGTTGAAGGTGCTGCCCTCGAAACTCACCGTTTTTATCATCTCGCCGCCGGTCTGCCAGGGCGGCATCCGCTCCAGCCATTCCATCCGGCCGTAGAGTACGCCGATGCCGGTAGGCGCGAACATCTTATGGCCGGAAAAGGCGTAGAAGTCGCAGTCCAGTGTCTGCACGTCCACCGGGAAATGGCCCACCGCCTGGGCGCCGTCCACCAGGGTAACGGCGCCCACAGCCTTGGCCAGACGGATGAGCTCCGCCACCGGATTGACCTGGCCGAGGGCGTTGGACACATGGCCGATGGCCAGCAGCCGGGTGCGCTCGTTGACCAGCGCCCGGGCGGCATCCAGGTCCAGCTCGGCTGTGTCGGTAAGCGGTATCACCCTGAGCACGGCGCCGGTGGCGGCCGCCGCTTGCTGCCAGGGCACGATATTGGCGTGGTGTTCCAGGGTGGAGAGCAGGATCTCGTCCCCGGGCTGGAGGAAGTGCCGGCCGACGCTGAAGGCCACCAGGTTGATGGCTTCGGTGGTGCCCCGGGTCCAGATGATCTCCTTGGCCGAGGGGGCGTGGATAAAGCGAGCCACCTTTTCCCGTGCCTGCTCGAAGGCGCGGGTGGCCTGGCCGCTCAGGGCGTGGGAGGCGCGGTGCACGTTGGCGTTGGTGTCCCGGTAGTAATGATTGAGGGCATCCAGTACCGGCTGCGGCTTCTGGGTAGTGGCGGCGTTGTCCAGGTACACCAGCGGATGGCCGTTGACGATTTGAGCCAGGGTGGGGAAGTCGCGTCTGAGAGCCTTGATGTCGGTCGCCATAATACTGCGGGTTAAGGGAAAACTGACGGGATCATGGGCCAAAGTCGGGCTCATGACAAGGCACCCTTCACCCGGAGGGTGTCTGCCGTTAAAATAGCCGGCCTTGTTCAGCCCCGCGGAGCTTTGATGAAACTCAACCCAGCCCAAGATGACGCCGTGCGTTACATTGCCGGGCCCTGCCTGGTGCTGGCCGGCGCCGGCAGTGGCAAGACCCGGGTGATCACCAACAAGATCGCCTATCTGGTGCGCCAGTGCGACTACAAGGCCCGGCATATCGCGGCCGTTACCTTTACCAACAAGGCGGCGCGGGAGATGAAGGAGCGAGTGGCCCAGACCCTGGGCAAGCACGAGGCCCGGGGGCTGATGGTCTCCACCTTCCATACCCTGGGGCTGGAGATCATCCGCCGCGAGCACAAGACCCTGGGACTGAAGGCCGGTTTTTCGTTATTCGACGACCAGGATCAGCTGGCGCTGATCCGGGAGCTGACCGAGCAGGAACTGGATAACGACAAGGAAAAAATCGCCCGTCTGCTGTCCAGCATCTCCAACTGGAAGAACGACCTGGTGCTGCCGGCACGGGCGGCCCGGCAGGCCGCCGATCCGGAAACGGTGCTGTTCGCCCAGTGCTACGAGCGCTACCAGCGGCAGATGAAGGCCTACAATGCGCTGGATTTCGACGATCTGATCCTGATGCCGACCCTGCTGCTCAAGACCAACGCCGAGGTGCGCGCTCACTGGCAGAACAAAATTCGTTACCTGCTGGTGGACGAATACCAGGACACCAACACCAGCCAGTACGAACTGGTCAAGCTGATCGCCGGCGAGCGGGCCCGTTTCACCGTGGTGGGGGACGACGATCAATCCATCTATTCCTGGCGCGGGGCCCGGCCCCAGAATCTGGTGCTGCTGAAAGAGGACTATCCCAGCCTCAAGGTGATCAAGCTGGAGCAGAACTACCGCTCCCGGGGGCGCATCCTGCAGTGCGCCAACATCCTGATTGCCAACAACCCCCATGTGTTCGATAAGCGGCTGTTCTCTGAAATGGAATACGAGGCGCCGGTGCGGGTGCTGTTCGCCAAGCACGAAGAGCACGAGGCGGAGCGGGTGGTGGCCGAGATCATGGGCCACAAGTTTATGAATGGCAGCAAGTTCGGCGACTATGCCATCCTCTACCGGGGCAACCACCAGTCCCGGCTGCTGGAAAAGGCGCTGATGACCAACCGTATTCCCTACAAGATCAGCGGCGGCACCTCCTTCTTCTCTCGCGCCGAGATCAAGGACATCATGGCCTACCTGCGGCTGCTGGTGAACCCGGACGACGACAACGCCTTCCTGCGGGTGGTGAACACGCCGCGGCGGGAAATCGGGCCAACCACCCTCGAAAAGCTGGGAACCTACGCTAATCAGCGGGGAAAAAGCCTGTTTTCGGCCAGCTTCGAACTGGGTTTGGAGCAGCACCTCGCCGGTCGGGGGCTGGTGGCGGTGCGGGCCTTCAGCGACTGGCTGGTGCGCCGGGGTGACGAAGCGGCGCGCGGCAACGCGGTGGAGGCGGTGCGCGATATGATCAAGGACATCCACTATGAAGAGTGGCTGTACGAAAGCTCTCCCAGCCCGCGGGCGGCGGAGATGCGCATGCAGAACGTGTCCACCCTGTTCAAGTGGGTCAGCCAGATGCTGGAGGGCTCGGATCTGGACGACGCCATGACCCTGCCCCAGGTGGTCACCCGCCTGACCCTGCGCGACATGATGGAGCGGGGCGAAGAGGAGGACGACGGCGAGCAGGTGCAACTGATGACGCTGCATGCCTCCAAGGGGCTGGAGTTTCCCTTCGTGTTTATGGTGGGCATGGAGGAAGGACTGTTACCGCACCAGAGCAGCATCGACGAGGACAATATCGAGGAAGAGCGGCGCCTGGCCTATGTCGGTATCACCCGGGCCCAGCAGGCGCTTACCTTCACCCTGTGCCGGGAGCGGCGCCAGTTCGGCGAAATGATACGGCCCGAGCCGAGCCGCTTCCTGCTCGAGCTGCCCCAGCAGGATCTGGACTGGGAACACAACCGCAAGCCGCCGAGCGAAGGAGAGCGGATGGAGAAAGGCCAGGCCGGGGTGGCCAGCCTGAGGGCCATGTTCGACAGGAAATAGCCAATAAAAAAGCCGCATCGCTGCGGCTTTTTTGTTGGCTGCGGTGCCTCAGAGGGCTTCCAGCATATAGTCGAGGGCGAGCTCCAGTTCTTCGTCGCTACAGTTGCCACAGGCACCACGGGCCGGCATCACGACGTTGAAGCCTTCCATCACATGGGTCAGCAGGGTATCGCGGCCCTGGGCAACGCGAGGTGCCCAGGCGTCGGCATCACCCCTGATGGGGGCGCCGGCGGCACCGGTGCCGTGGCAGGCGGCGCAGGCGGCGCTATAAACGGCCTCGCCACTGCGCGGGCCGGCGGGCTCGCTGCTGCTGGCTGCGGCGGTGTCCACAATTCCTTCCAGATCGGCGGCGGTATAGACGCTGCCCACCGGCTTGGTGCGTTCGGCAATGGCTTCCGGCGACATATCATTGGCGGCGTAGGCCAGACCACTCAGCGAGGCAGCGGCAACGCCGGCAAGCAACAGGTTTCTTAACAGGCTCACCTTTTTATTCTCCCAGTTGGCTTATTTGTTTCCGTTAAATTCCGTTAAACCCGCGGAGTATACCCCAAGTACCGCGGTCATTAAACGGTCTGGCCAAAAGAGTGATGGCGTGAAAAGGCGGTGCGCCGATCCGTCGGGAAGGGCATTTAGCCGACGCCGCAACGGGATCCTTTATGTTATTATCAATATTCTCTTGATCTGAAAATGGCTGCGAACATCACGGAGCACCCGACAACAATGAACGACAACAACACGCAGAACATCAGCCCGGACGGCACCCAGGTCATGGATCAGATCGATCGCATCGTTACCCTGTGGCGGCGGGCCCGCCCCGACCTGGCATTCGAGAGTACCGAGGTGATCGGCCGGGTGGTTCGGCTGGAGTATTTTATCACCCGCCGGGTGTTGCAGGATTTGGCCCGCTATGAGTTGAACGTGGGGGAGTTTGATGTCCTGGCGGCATTGCGACGCCATCCGCCCTATTTCCAGCTTTCTCCGAACCAGCTGCAATCCATGGTGCTGATTTCTTCCGGGGCCCTGACCAACCGTATCAACCGACTCGAAAGCCGGGGACTGGTCACCCGGGCCCAGGCGGATCACGACCGCCGGGGCGTGATCGTCACCCTGACCGATGAAGGCTTCAGGGTGGTGGAAGATGCGGTGAAATATCACCTGGCCGCCGAGGCCGAGCTGGCCTCGGCCCTGTCGGCAGAGGAACAGCAGCAATTCGCCGCCCTGCTGAAGAAAATACTGCTGGCGGTGGAGGACTGAGGTCCACTTCATCTTTTTGACCTGCGGCTGGCGATGACCCATGGATGACATCGCCATTTCCGGATTTCCTGCTGATAATTAATCAAGGTCGGTACTGGGGCTATGCGTTTGCACCAGGACAGGTCCGGGATAATAACAAATTATACAGACAGGCTGAGTGGCATCGTACCGCCCAAGGAGGTCATCGAATGAAGTTATATTACAAGCCGGGCGCCAGCTCGCTTGCTCCCCATATCGTCTTGTCCTGGCTGGGCTTGCCTTTTGAGCTGGAACTGGCCGATACCCGGGATCCGGAGTTTCTCAAGATTAACTATATGGCGGCGGTTCCGGTGTTGTTCACTGAGGATCTGGGACCCTTGTACCAGAACAGCGCCATTCTGCGCTATCTGTCGCGTCTGCCCGAGGGTGAGCACCTGGGGCCGGGTACGGATCCGGTACTGCAATACCAGTGCGACTACTGGCTGAGTTTCCTCAATACCGACGTCTACAGTGCCTTTACGCCCTACTTCGCGCCGCAAAAGTGTACCACGGATCGCAGTTTCGCCGCCCACGACGCCATCAAGGCTGCCGTACCCGAACGGGTTGGCCGCTTTTTGCAACGGATGGACAACCACCTGGCCAGCCGCACCTGGTATATGGACGAACACAAGAGCATAGTGGACGCCTGCGCTTTTCCCTTTGCCTACTGGGCGACGCTGGTGTTGCCCGAGGGGCTCAGACCCTATCCCCATCTTGCACGACACTTCCAGGACATGAAGGAAGATCCTGGCGTACGCAAGGCGCTCGACGAGGAAGGTCTTAAACTCTAATGCCGGGCTACGATTAACCCGGTTCCTATCACGGTGGCCAGGGCGCCCAACCAGGCGCCATTGGCCGGCCGGCGCTTCATAATCAGCCACAGCAGGGGCAGTACCAATACCGGACTGACCGAACTCAGCATGGCCACCATGCCTACTTCGCCGTAACGCAGGGCCAGCAGTATCAGGGTCATGCCCACTCCCATCGCCAGGAATGCATTGAGTGCCACCATGCCGAACACCGGCCAGTTGATGGTGCGCAGCGGTTTGGCCACCGTCAGGCCGCACCAGAGCAGGGCCAAATGTGCAAGGAAGGCGGTGCTCATGCGTATCGCCGAGGCGGAGACCGGATCTATCTCGCCCATCATTACCGGCTTGACCATCAGGGTGGCCACCGACTGGCACAGGGCCGACAACAGCCCCAGGCCGATACCGGGCCAGGGGCTGCCGTTGTCCTGTTCCCAGGCGTGGGTTTCGTTGCCGCGCTTGCCGAAGAAGATGGCGGACATGACCCCACCCACCAGCAGCAGGCAGCCGAGCAGGGTCAGGCCGGTGATGGTTTCGCCGAATACCAGATAACCGAGCAGGGCCGAAAACAGGGCATGGGTGGCGAACAGTACCCCGGCCCTGCGGGGCCCAAGTCGGTTCATGGCGGCAAAGAGTGCGGTATCGCCGATAAAAATCCCGATCAGCCCGGAAATGGCCATAATCCCCAAGCTGTGGGGGCTCAGGCTGGACCAGCCGCCGCTGACCAGGGCCACCGACCACAGCATCAGGCTGACGCAGAACATCCGCCAGCGGGAAAAGGCGAAGGCGCCCAGGTGACGGGCGGCATTGGCAGAAAGCAGACTGGCCACGGCCCAGCAGGCGGCGGCCGCCAGGGCAAGAAAATCGTAGGAAAAAGGCATGTTCAGACAGAAGATCGCGAGAAAAGCCCAGTCTAGCAAGTTTCCTGCGCTCGCCAAGGGCATTTGCGCCCAATCCGCTTAGCGGGTTTAATAACGGCTCTGCCGACGATAACAAGAGCCGCCATGCGCATACTGCACACCTCCGACTGGCACCTGGGCCAGCATTTTCTGGGCAAGAACCGTTACCACGAACATCGGGCCTTCCTGACCTGGCTGGTGGATCAGGTTGAACGACACCGGGCCGACGCCATGATCCTGGCCGGCGATGTGTTCGACACCGGCACGCCGCCGAGCTACGCGCGGGAGCTGTACAACCAGTTTATCGTCGAACTGCAGCGAACCGGCGCTCAACTGGTGGTGTTGGGCGGTAATCACGACTCGGTGGCCATGCTCAACGAATCCCGGGAACTGCTCGGTTGCCTGAACGTGTCGGTGATCCCCGGGGTGCTGGCCGATCCGGAACGGCAACTGCTGACCCTGTACCGACAAAACGGCGACCCCGGCGCCCTGCTGTGCGCCGTGCCCTTTATCCGCGGTCGGGAGGTGCTGGAAAGCCAGGCCGGCCAGAGCAGCCAGGACAAGCAGCAGGCCCTGCAGCAGGCCATCGCCGACCATTACCGGACCTTATTCGAGCTGGCCGAGCACCACCGGGAACAGCTGGGCGCTTCCCTACCCATTATCGCCACCGGTCACCTCACCACTGTGGGGGCCAGCAGCAGCGACTCGGTGCGGGAGATCTATATCGGCACCCTGGAGGCGTTTCCTGCCTCCGCTTTTCCTCCCGCCGACTATATTGCCCTGGGCCATATCCACCGGCCCCAGAAGGTGGCGGGGCTGGAGCATGTCCGCTATTGCGGCTCACCCCTTCCCCTGAGCTTCGACGAGGTGGGCCAGCAGAAGGAAGTGCTGCTGGTGGAGTTCGTCGCCGGTGGCCTGGAACGGGTAACTCCGTTGCCGGTACCGGTCTTCCAGCCGCTGGCGCGGCTGAGCGGCTGCCTCGATGAACTGGGGATAGCCATGGCCGAACTGGCAGAGAACGGCAGCGAAACCTTGCCGGTCTGGCTGGAAGTCACGGTCACCGGCGACGATTACCTGAGCGATCTGCAACCCCGGGTGGAGGCCCTGGCGGAGGGGCTGGCGCTGGAGATCCTGCAGGTGCGCCGGCAGCGGCCTCAGAGCGGCAACGGGCTGGCGGCGGCCGGGGGCGAGACCCTGAGCGAACTGACCCCGGATGAGGTGTTCGAACGGCGACTGGCCCGGGAAGCGCTGTCGCCGGAGCGGCAGCAGGCGCTCTCCACCCTGTACCGGGGTGTGTTGGCCCGGCTGGAGGAGCAGTCATGAAGATACGGAGCCTGCGGCTGAAAAACCTGAACTCCCTCAAGGGGGAGTGGAAAATCGATTTTACCCGGGAACCCTTCCTGGACAACGGCCTGTTCGCCATCACCGGGCCCACCGGGGCCGGCAAGACCACCTTGCTGGACGCCATCTGCCTGGCGCTCTACCACCAGACTCCCCGTATGAAGGTGGTGTCCGCCGGCGGCAATGAGTTGATGACCCGTCATACCGCCGACTGCCTGGCGGAGGTGGAGTTCGAGGTCAAGGGCGACGGCTTTCGCGCCTTCTGGAGCCAGCGCCGGGCCCGGGACAGGAGCGACGGCAAGCTGCAGGCGCCCAGGGTGGAGCTGGCCCGGCTAGACGGCACCATTCTTACCGACAAGGTCGGCGACAAGCTGAAACTCACCGAGCAGCTTACCGGGCTGGACTTCGGCCGTTTCACCAAGTCCATGTTACTGGCCCAGGGCGGTTTCGCCGCTTTCCTGCATGCGGATGCCAACGAAAGGGCCGAGCTGCTGGAAGAACTGACCGGCACCGACATCTACGCCCAGATTTCACGCCTGGTGTTCGAGCAGACCCGGGAAGAAAAGGCCGCCCTGGCCCAGATGGAGGCTCGGGCCCAGGGTATGGAACTGCTGAGTGACGAGCAGCGCCGGCAGTGCCGGTACGAGATCGAAACCGCAGAGGCGGGGCGGCAGGCGTTATCCCGGGGGCTGGCCGAGAGCCAGGCCCGGTTGCAGCAACGGCAGCAGCGCCGCCAGGCTGAACAGCAGTTGGCGCAGGCCGAGCAGATGCTGGCCGAGAGTGAACGGGACCGGCAGCAGGCAGGAACCGAGCTGGCCCGACTGGTAGCCGCCCGGCCGGCGGAGCGACTGGGATCCCGCTGGCAGTCGTTGAGCCAGGCCCGGCATCGGCAGCGGGAGCAGGAACGGCAACTGGTGGAACGCCGGCAGGACGGTGAGGCGTTGGCCCGGCGGCTGGAGCTGTTGCATGGTCAGGCGCGGGACTACAGTCAGGGCTGGGTCGAACAGTTGGCGAGCCAGCGGGGCGAGCTGGAGCGTGAACGAGAGCAACTGGCGCAGGCATTGGCCGGCAATGGGTTGGGGGCGGAGCTGGGGCAACGGTTGCCGGAATGGCGGCAGCGTGTCGGGCGCTGGCAGCAGGGGCGGCATGACCTGGTACGGGTTGAGCGGGAACTGGGCGAGCGGCTCCGGCGCCAGGATGAACTGACAGGGCAACAGCAGCAGCAGGCGCAGGCACTCGCCCGGACGGAACAGGAACAGCTCCGGGCCAGGGCGGAGGTGCAGGAAGAGCTGCAGGCGCTGGAGCAGTTGTTTGGCGGTCAGGCGGCCACGGCCCTGGCGGAAGAGCGTCAGGGGTTGCGCCTTCAGCAGCCCCTGTGGCAGGACTGGCAGCGGAGCGAAGAGTTAAGGGAGCGGCTCGGCCGGCAACTGGCCGAACAGAAACGGCAGGAAGCGGAGCTGGTACCGGCATTGGCCGTGCAGGAGCAGGAACTGGAGCAGTCCCGTCGGGAATACCGGTTGCGCCAGGAGTCGGTGCGCGACAAGCAGAAGCTGGCCGAACAGGAGCAGTTGATCCGCAGTCTGGACCAGCACCGGGCCAGCCTGCAGCCGGGCCAGCCCTGCCCGCTGTGCGGCAGCGAGTCGCATCCGGCCATCGCCGCCTATCAGCAGCTCGACGACGGCACCGCCCGGGCCCTGGCCGAGGGGCGGCAGGAACTGGAGCGACTGACCCAGTTGGGTCAGAAGCTCAACAGAGAGCAGGCCGCCCTGCAAACCCGGCTGGAGCAGGCGCGCCAGCAGCGCTCTCGGGACCAGACCGAACTCGACGCCCTGTTGGCCGAGCAGGCCAGGTTACAGTCGACACTGGTGCTGAGCGACGCCCGCCGGGTGGCCGAAGAGCTGGCCGGACGCGCTCGTCGGCTGCAACAACTGGACGCGCTGTTCGAGCAGGCGGAACAACGGCAACAGCGGCTGGTTCAGGCCCGGCAGGCGCTGGCCGAGGCCGAGCTGCGCCACCGGAATACCGAGCATCAGGCCCACTTGCTGGCCCAGCAGGCCACCGACCTGGCGACCCTGCTGGCCCGGCTGCAGGAGGAAAGGGGCCGGGTTGGCAGCGAGCTGGAGCAGGAAGCGGCGACGCTGGCCGGCCAGGTGCAGGCCCTGGGATGGCCTCCGGCAGAGGATTGGGCTGCCTGGCTGGCGGCCCGGGAGCAGGCGTGGCAGGAGTGGCAGCAACAGGAACGCCGGTACGAGGCGCTGCTTCGGCGCCAAGAGACGCTGGACCAGGCGCTGCAGGCGGCCCGGGACGAGGCCGAACATTGGCAGGCGCAGGCATCGGCCGCACCGGTTGCCGAGCCGGTGGCGGAGCCGGCACAGGCCCTGGCGGCGGTGCGGGCCGAGCTGGAACCGACCCGGGAGCAGGCCCGGGAGCTGGCGGCCAGGGTGAGCCTGCTGGAGCAGCAACAGCAAAGTTTGCTGACGGAGCTGGCCCGGGACGAGCAGCACTGGCTGCAGGCCCTGGCGGAAGCCGGCTTCGACTCCGAACAAGGCTTCCTGGCGGCCTGTCTGGACGAATCCGAACGGGAGCGGTTGCTGGCGCTGCAGCAGCGGCTGGAACAACAGCAGGCCCGGGCCGTCGGCCTGGTCGAACAGGCGCGGGAACGGCTCGCCAGCCAGGGGGCTATCGTCGAGTCGGAGGATGAGGCGGAGCTGAGCCGACGGGTGGAGCGGCTGCAGGCCGAACAGGTCGAGCTGTTGCAGCGCCTGGGCGGATTGCAGGATCGTTTGCAGGCCGACGCCGAGCGGCGGGAACGGCAGCAATCGCTGTTCGCCGATATCGAGCTCGGGCGGCAGGCGCTGCTGCTGTGGGAGCAGCTCAACAGCCTGATCGGCTCGGCGGACGGGGCCAGGTATCGTCGCTTCGCCCAGGGCCTGACCCTGGAGCACCTGGTACACCTGGCCAACCGCCGGCTGGTGCGGCTGCACGGCCGCTACCGGCTGGCCCGCAAGGAAGGCGGCGAGCTGGAGCTGGCGGTGATTGACACCTGGCAGGCGGACGTGGCCCGGGATACCCAGACCCTGTCCGGCGGCGAGAGCTTCCTGGTCAGCCTGGCGCTGGCGCTGGCGCTGTCGGATCTGGTCAGCAGCAAGACCCGCATCGACTCCCTCTTTCTGGACGAGGGGTTCGGCACCCTGGATGCCGACACCCTGGAAGTGGCCCTGGATGCCCTGGATGCCCTCAACGCCAGCGGCAAGATGATCGGCATCATCAGCCATATCGAGGCGTTGAAGGAACGGGTGCCGGTGCAAATCCGGCTGAGCAAGAGCCAGGGCCTGGGCCTGAGCCGGCTGGCGCCGGAATTTGCGGTAAAATAAGCTGGCCGTCGACTTAGTGGATGAGCTGGAACTCGGCGTCGATCTCCACCGCCGCATGGCCGGGCAGGGCGCTGACGCCGACGGCGGAGCGGACATGGGCACCGCGTTCGCCGAAAATCTCGACCATCAGGTCCGAGGCGCCGTTGGCCACCAACGGCTGGGCGCCGAAGTCGGGAGTGCTGCTGACGAACACGGTCAGCCTGACGCAGCGGGCAACCCGGTCCAGTTCGCCGCCGCAGGCTGCCTTCAGTTGGGCCAGCAGGTTCAGGGCGCAGAGGCGGGCGGCGGCCTGTCCTTCTTCGATGGAGAGGGTTCCGCCCACCTGGCCGGAGTAGGCCAGGACGCCGTTTACCCGGCAGGTTTGCCCGCTTAGCAGCAGGCGATTGCCCAGTTGCAGGAAGGCCTGATAATTTCCTGCGGGATTGCCGGCTTCGGGCAGGGTGATACCCAGTTCGGTGAGCCGGTGTTCTATGGTGTTCATGGGTGTTTTTCTCCGGATGGTGGGGCCGCGCCGGTTCAGCGCAGGCCGTGGTCGATAGGGCGTAGCCCGGTGTCGTCGATGGGAGCGGGATAACCGCCGAGCCGGGCCGCCAGCAGCGAGGCCGAGCCCATGGCCAGGGTCCAGCCCAGCATGCCGTGGCCCAGGTTCAGGTAGAGGTTGTCGGCCCCGGCCCGGCCGATGATGGGGGCGCTGCTGGGGGTGACCGGGCGGAAACCGGTCCAGCGATCGAGGATGCGGTCGTAGTCGCCGGCCTCGGGGAAGCGCTGCCGGCAGACTCGCAGCAGGTGGGCGATGCGCTGCTCGTCCAGCTCCCGGTCGTAACCGACGATGTCGGCACAGCCGGCCACCCGCAGCCGGTCGCCGAGTCGGGCGAAGACCACCTTGTTGTCCACGTCGGTGATACAGACATCGGGGGCCTGGCCGGTGGCGGGCACCGTGATGCTGTAACCCTTGATTGGATAGATGGGCAGGGCCATGCCGATGCCGCGGGCCAGCGCCAGGCTGTCGGGGCCGGTGGCCAGCAGATAGGCGTCGGCGGTGAGGGGACCCTGACTGGTGTCCAGCCCGGTGATGCGGTTTCCTTCTTTTCGCAGACGCTGAACCCGGCACTGGTAATGCTCCTCCACCCCCTGTTGGCGCAACTGCGCCAACAGGCGGACGGCAAAGTGCTGACAATCCCCCACCTCATCGAGAGAAGAATAGACCCCGCCGGCCATGGGGGTGGCCAACTGCGCCAGGCCGGGTTCGAGCGCCAGGCATTGCTGCCAGTCCAGCACCTGTTGTGGGCAGCCCCATTCCCCTTTCTGTTGCACCCGGATGGCAGCCTTGTCCAGATCCTGCCGATTGCCGTAGATATGCAGTTTGCCCGACAGGCGGTGACCGAATTCAATGCCACACTCATCCTGAGCCCTGTGCAGTACTTCCCGTGAATGCAGGGATAGCCGCAGTATATTGCGGGTATTCTGCTCTTCCCTGGCCGCCTGGGCGTGCATCAGGAAGCGGCTGCCCCAGCGCAGCAGCTGTCGCTCCGCCGACATCCGCACCCGGAAGGCCGGATCCCGGCCCAGCAATATGCCGGGCATCTTGGCCACCAGGCCGGGCGAGGCCATGGCATCGGTATAGGAATAACTCAGTTGGGCGCCGTTGGCGAAGCTGGTGCCCAGGGCCGGGCCCCGGCCGGCATCCAGCAGCATGACCCGGTAGCCGGCCCGGCTGAGCAGGTAGGCCGAGGTGATACCGATGATGCCGGCGCCCACGATGGCAATGGAGTCTGTCTTCATGGTAAACCGCGTCCTAGTTGGCCAGGGGGAGGGCAGCCGAGCGGCGGCGGTGCTGGGTCGCAGCCTCGACCAAGGCCTCGAACAGCCGCTGCTCCCCCTTGTTGATAAGATATTCCGGATGCCACTGGAAGCCCAGGCAGAAGCGCTGGCCCGGGATTTCGATCGCTTCGATGACCCTGTCCTCGGAAACGGCACTGACGATGATCTCCGGTGGCACATCCCGCACCGCCTGATGGTGCACGCTGTTCACCAGAATTTGTTCCTGCTGGAACAGGCGGGAAATCAGCGTGCCGGGCGTGAGGCTGACGCCGTGTCCGGCCACATGGTGCGGCAGGGGTTGCATATGGTTCAGGCTGTCCTTCACTTCTGTGGGAATATCCTGGATCAGCTTGGCTCCCTTGAGTACCGCCAGCAGCTGCATGCCCCCGCAGATACCGATCAGGGGGATATCGCGGGACAGCGCTCCTTCGATCAGCCGGCGTTCGAACCGGGTGCGACCTTCCTTGGTCACCAGTTTTTCCTGGCCCGGGACTTCGCCATAGAGCTCCGGGTGGATGTCATACATACCGCCGCTGATCACCAGGCCGTCGATCAGGTCGAGGTAGCGGTCCGCCGCTGCCTGTTCATGGGGCAGGGCTACCGGGAGTCCTCCCGCCGAGGCTATGGCCGAGCAATAGTTTTCCCGCAGCGCGTACCAGGGTTCATGGGCATAGCCCGGGGTGTGCTCGATATCCAGCGTAATTCCGATGACTGGCATAAAAGACATGGTGTTCACCTCAATGATAATGGTTACATATTCAGTGTTGCCGAGGGCAGCCGCCAGATACTGATTGGTGCCTGTTGTTAAATAACTGATCCTAATAGTGCTACATCGACCGGGTACCGCACGCAGACACGCCGTAAACCCATCCCTGGGGGCTCCGCCGCGCCATCCCTGGCGCGAAGGGCCTGCTTCGCAGCCCCCGGTCGCTGTCGGCAGTGATCTACTATTCGGAACAGCTATTTAAATTGCCCCGACTTTTAACCCCTTGACCGAGAAGAGCGGTATTGGCGGTTATTTTCCTATTGGCTGGTATCCCAATATGAATTCGGGTAGCAGCAGCGACAGCGCCGGTATAAACGTGGTTAATAACAAGACCGGCAGATAGCCGAATAAAATAAAGGCCATGGTATATCCGATCATCCGGGGCAAGGTGGTGTTGCCGATCAGTCCGGAAAAATAGAGGATGGGTGCCGTGGGCGGGGTGATCAGGCCCATGCCCAGGTTGACACCGACAATGGCGCCGAAGTGGACCGGATCTATGCCGAGGCTGACGGCGACGGGCAACAGCATGGGAGACGCCAGCAGGACTCCGCTGATGTCGTCCAGGAACATGCCGATCATCAGCAAGAACAGGTTGATGAGGATCAGCAGCAGTATCTTGTTGTCACTGAGTCCGAGCATGAATTCCATCACCATCTGCGGCACGTTTTCCATGGTCCAGATCCGTGCCAGCATCGATGAGAAGAACACCAGTATCATCAGCACGGCCGCTATTTGCCCTGTTTTCCAGGCCACATCGGCAACGGATTGGAAGCTCAGTCCCCGGTAGATGAACACGGCGACGGGGATGGCGTAAATCACGGCGATGGCGGCGGCTTCGGTGGGGGTGGTGATGCCGCCATAAATGCAGCCCAGAATGATGATCGGCATGGCCAGGCCGAAGGCGGCGCGTTTGGTCTTGAGCCAGACGTCGGTGCCCGTATCCCGCAGCGAGCGACGGGGAGGCTCGATGACCACCATTTTCCGGGTCAGAAACAGGTTCAGCAGGGTAAAACTGCCGATCAACAGCAAGGCCGGGATGATCGGGGCCAGAAACATGGCGGTGATCGAGGTATTGGTGACCCAGCCGTAGAGGATCATCGAGGAGCTGGGCGGGATCAGCAGGGCCAGTACGGAAGAGGCCGCCACCAAGGTGGTGGCATAGCCCCGATCATAACCGCGTTCCACCATTTTTGGGATCATGATGGAACCGATGGAGGCGACCGCCGCGGTCGACATGCCGGAAATGGCGCCAAAGATGGCGGTGGACAGTACCACCACGATTCCGAGCCCGCCTTTGACCCTGGCAACAAGGCTTTCTGCCAGGTCGATAAGGCGGCCGGCAATCCCTCCCTGGGTCATCAGCCCGCCGGCAAAGATATACAGGGGAATGGCCAGCAGGATCAGCGATGACAGCTTGGTAAAGCCGGACGACACCAGGAAGTTGGAATTATGAAAGTCCCCCGTCACAAAAAGAAACAGGGCGGCGGCCGCGAAACACAAGGGCGCGGGAACACCAAGAAAAAGCAAGGTGACGAGAAGAATGGCATCAAGCACAATTTCGATATTCATCAAGACTTTCCTTCTGTCTTGTGGCCGGCTTCGTGATCGTCGGCTCCGGCGAGGGAGAGATAAGGTCTGCCCTCGGCTATGCAGCAGATCCTGCCGGCGAGTTCGATCAGGGTGTAAAAAAGCATGAGCCCCGTGCCTGCCAGCATGGCGGCATGAATAAAATAAAGCGATATTCTGAGTTCGGGAGATTTTGGCGCTCGGGCCAGACTCCACTGAAAATAAACGACAACAATCCAGAATACCCAGCAGATGATCGCCAGGGAAATAACGGATACCAGGAGGCTGGTGATTGCTCTGGCTCTGGGGGATGACAAGACGATGTCCATCACCCCGGCAGAGATATGGTTTCCGCGATAGATGCCATAGCCTGCACCGATAAAATAGAGCCACACCGCCAGGTAAACCGATATTTCTTCAACCCCATAAAGGGGGATGTCCAGGAAATAGCGAATGAATACCTGTATGAAGATCAGTATTGAAAATGCGAGGGTGGAAAACCCCATGATCAAGCGTTGGATCAATAACAGCCGTTTATGCAACAAGGAGAAAACAGTCCGGTCCATGACTCATACCATTTGCTGATGGTGGCCCGTGTCCGACCGCAGATACCGGTGAGGACAACAATGATGCGGCTTCATGACCAAGCAGGCTCCCGTTTATCCGAACGGGCGCCTGTTCGGATGAAGGCGGTTACTTGATACCCAGGCTGAGTTTCAGGCGGGCCATATTGATAGGGCCTATCTCATCTTCTATCTGCGGCCATACCTCGGCCCGGACTACCTGGGCGACGGACTCGAGTTCGGCCTTGTCCAGCACCACCACCTCTATGCCCTTGTCACGCATTTGCTGCAGGAACTTTTCATGCTCCAGCTCGGCGGCCGCGAAGCGCTCGGCGGACAACTCGGTCGCGGCCCGAGCGATGGCCTTCTGCTGATCCCTGGAGAGGCTGTCGAAGCGCGTCTTGTTGACCGCGAGAAAAGAGACTTCGAAATGATCGTTGTTCTGTACCCACATCTTGGCGATATCGGCGAAATTGTTCATGGTCAGTTCGGGCGTCGCACCGATGGCGCCGTCCACCACGCCGGTCTGCATGGCGGTATAAAGATCTGACCAGGGAATGGGGGCGGTCTGATAACCCAGGCGCTTGAGCAGTTCCTGATGGGTGGTGCCGCCTGGCCAGACCCGGATTTTGAGGCCCTGGTTGGCATTTGGATCCCGGGGGGCGGGCGCCGGTTTGGTATAGACGATGCCGCCCATGCCGGACACGAAGGCGCCCAGGATCTGGATGTCCTGTTCTGCCAGGGCGTCGTTGATGATTTCGTACACCACTCCGCCCTCCGAGAACGCATCCCGGCCGGATTCGAAGTCGAGTGCGGCATAGGGAAACCACTGCAGGGCCAGCACTTCGTTGAAGCTGTTGGACAGCGGCTGGACGGCAAAATCGATGATGCCTTCCATCACCTGTTCGTGAACCTCGACCCAGTCGCCAAGCTGGCTGGCCGGGTAGACCCTGATGTCAACCGTATCCTGGCTGTAACGCTTGACCCGCTCCGAAAACTCGTTGGCAAAGGCCACCACCGTCGAGGTAGGCGGTTCAATGGCCGACAGCCGCATGACGTCGGCAGACAGGGCGGTAAACGAGCTCATCGCCAGAGCGGTGCCCAAGGCGAGTGCGGAAAAAGTGGGGATAGAATGTGAACGCGTCATAACCGACTTCCTTGTTGTTTATGGAAACAGCACGCGGCGCTGTCAGTGATGACGTGGTGCCGCGCCCTTGAGCGTCATTAGAGCAGAGCCTATGGTCGGTGAGCAGTTCGCACTTGCCACCACTGTGCGCAACCCGTGCGTCACTCATGATGCACGGGTTGCGCCAAGGTCCGAGGCGGGCGGAAGCCGCATCGACACATGGCAAGGATGCGACACCGGTGGCACAATTGGCCATGGCCACCCCGGCCCGTTACTGGTTGCCGGGCCGGGTCCATGGCCTTTGACGAATGATGATGAACAAGGGGAACGGAAGAATGGATTCAGCAGCGGTACACGGCGATACGGTGGGGCAGGTCGTATGCACCGGCTTTTCCGGCGAGCGACAGCCTGGCGGCCCGGGCTTTCAGGGGAGGGCAATAAGGTTGAGCCGTGCGGAGTACATCGGGTGGATTTGATTGAAAATTTGAAACTGCTCTGCGGGCATTATGACTCCATGGCCCAGGTCTGCAGGAAAATGGGTATCAACCGGACCCAGTTCAATAAATACCTGAACGGTAAGGTCACCCCGTCCAAGGCCAACTTGCGCATGATTTGCGATTTTTTCGGGGTGGAAGAATTCGAGATCCTGATGCCCCATGAACAGTTCACCAAGCAGGTTATCGCTGCTCGGGCCGAGAGCAACACCCACGCCTATCCGGACGGTTACTTCAAGAAAGTGGCCGAGCTGCGCAGTCAATCACGAGTGGGGCTGGAACGCTATCTGGGTTGGTATCACGAATACTACTACTCCCTGGGTTACCCGGGGCGGATTTTCCGCTCGCTGATCGAAGTCAGCACCACCAAACAGGGGATTGCCTATGCCAGGTACGAGCGGCTGATCGGTGCGGCGGCGCGCGGCGAAAAGGTGACCCACTGCCGTTATCATGGTATCGCCGTCAACCTCTGCGACCGCATTTTTCTGATGGACTATGAGGCCCTGACGGAAAACGAGATCACCCAGACCGTGCTGTTCCCCTCTTACAAGAGCCAGCTTAAGCACTTGCTTGGCGTGAAAATCGGCGTTTCCTCCAAGAGCCATCGCACCCCGGCCTGTACCCGGGTGCTCTATGACTATCTGGGTGAAACCGTCGACTTCAAGAAACAGTTCAGGGTTTGCGGCCTGTATGAGGAAGCCGAGATAGACGGCCGCATCAGGGCGGCCATCGACAACCGGCGAGGTGTAGACGAGCCGCTGTTTCTCGCCATCGGCGAGTAGCCCCCTTCGCGGCGTTGTTGGTGACATAAAGAAACCGGGGTGGCAGCCCCGGTTGGAAAAGTGAACTTCACTCGAGGTCTTTCAGGAGATCGTCATCAGCGCCGGTATGCCGGGCAGCATACCCACCATGGCCATGATCACCAGCAACACCGCGAAGGTAATGCCGGGGATCACCCAGCGGTCCATCAGGCGCAGCTTCTTGCCGCGCTCCTTGTCACCGATCAGGCCCAGGTTGTCGAGCAGCATGGTCATGGACCAGCCGAACACCGGGTTGACGAAGGCGGAGGCGAATACCACTATGCCGGCGGACTGGCTACTGGTGGTGTTGCGGGTCATCTGCATGCCCGCTTCCAGCAGGGGCATGAAGACACCGACGATCAGGGCCACCCGCAGCACCGGATCCCACACCGCCAGATCCATGGGGTAACCCCAGAGGGCGGCGATGACGCAGAACAGGCCGGTGAGCATGGCACCAGCGGGAATGGGTCGCTTGGCGATGGCCGCGGGGATGATGTAGGTGCCCCAGGATGAAGCCAGGTTGCCGCCGCCGAGCACGCTGCCCACCGCCTGGCGCACCGAGGCCACGCCCATGGTGTCGTCCACGTTCATTAGCACCTTGTCGGCCTTTTTCGGGTAATTCAGCTCCTGAAATACCCGCTGGCCCATGAAATCCGGGGACCACATGGCCACCGCCAGCACCGCGAAGGGCGCCACGCTCACAAAGTGGTGCAACTGGGGCCAGCCCATCTGCCAGCCGGTAGTTTCCCCCCACCAGTAGCTCGGGCTCAGGTGCGGCATGCCCGGTTCGGTCACGAATTCGAAGGGCGCGCCCAGCAGGATGGCGATCAGGAAGGCCAGGCCCGACCCCAGGGGAATGGACAGCCAGCGCATTTCCAGGCGGGCCAGCAGGGCATACATGATGATGGTGCTCAAGATCACCGTAAAGGCCACGTGGCCCATGTCGATGCCGGTGGCCCAGGCGTTGAGCGCCTTGATCTGGCTGAGCAGGCCCATGGCGCCCAGGTAGATCAGCAGGCCGCCGCGCACCCCGTCGCTGGTGAGTGCCATCAGCTTGCTGCCGCCCTTGCTGATGCTGAGGATCAGGCCGAACATACCTACCATCAACCCCAATGCCAGCGGGTGGCCGCCGGAGGCGACGATCAGCGGGATCAGCGGGATCATGGGGCCGTGGGTACCGGCCAGGTTGGCGTTGGGGTTGATCAGCCCCGAGAACAGGATCACGAACAGCAGGGCGGCGATCAGCATTTCGAAGCGGACGTTTTCCACCACGAATTCGTTACCGAGGCCGAGCGGGCCGGCAAAGGCGGCCACCACGGCGGCCACCATCACTATCTTGCCGATGGTCGCCGCCAGGGCCGGCACCAGATCTTCCAGCTCGAAGCGATAATCCCGAAACGGCAGGTTGATGCGCCAGCGGCGGGGTGCCATGACCGACAGCTCGTGCTCCAGGTAGGCGGTGCGGCTGTCGAACTCGCGCCGGGGTTTGCGCCGGTCGCGATAACTTGGGGATTGAGCCTCTGACACGGGGTTCTCCTCGATGGTAGCCATCCAAATGGTGTCATGTTGGCGCTCATGGTATGGCTTGTTATCAACTTGTTCCATGCGACCTAAGTCTTAACAAAATTGATCTCGGCGAGATGTGTTTTTAACATCCGGGGTTTGAGGGGACACTTGACTCGACCAGGAGATCATTAATTTTGCTACTGGCGCCATTAACAAGCTGATTATTCCCCAGCCCCCGCCGGCTGCTAAGTTAGCTCCATCATGATTGACTGGAGATAACGATGCCTTTGTTGGAAGTGCTGAACCAATGGCAAGCCGAAGCCCGGGCGATCCGGCGCCGCATCCATCGCCATCCCGAGCTGGGGTTCGAGGAAAGGGCCACCCAGGCGCTGGTGGTGGAACTGTTGAGCGCCTATGGCGTGGATGACATCTGCACCGACTTTGCCGAGACCGGCGTGGTGGCGGTGATCCACGGCCAACGGGGGCCGGGGCGGCGCATCGGCCTGCGCGCCGACATGGATGCCCTGCCCATCGACGAGGAAAACACCTTCGAGCACCGCTCCGGCTGCGCCGGCAAGATGCACGCCTGCGGCCACGACGGCCACACCACCATGCTGCTGATGGCGGCCCGCTACCTGGCCCGGCACCGGGACTTCAGGGGCAGCGCCGTGCTGTTCTTCCAGCCGGCGGAGGAGGGCGTGGGCGGCGCGGAGCGGATGATCGCCGACGGGGTCCTGGAACGTTACCCGGTGGATGCCTGCTTCGCCCTGCACAACATGCCCGGCATCCCGGCGGGTCGGTTCGCCTTTCGGGAAGGGCCCATCATGGCCAGCTCGGATCGGCTGTTCATCACCGTCCGCGGCAACAGTGGCCATGCCGGCCTGCCCCACAAGAGCCGGGATCCGCTGCTGGTGGCCACCCACATCTACCAGGGCATCCAGGGGTTGGTCAGCCGTACCTTCAGCCCGCTGGAGCCGGTGGTGATCTCGGTCACCCAGATCCATGGCGGCGAGACCACCAACGCCATCGCCGACGAGGCCCATATCAGCGGTACCTTCCGCACGTTGAGCGAGGAAACCCGGCGCAACGTCATCGCCCGGCTGGAGACCCTGGTGCCCAACCTGGCTCGGGCCTTCGAGATGGAAGCCGAGTTCCGTCTCGGCCCCGTCAGCCATCCGCCTACCGTCAACACCCCGGACGAAACCGCCCAGGCGGTGCGTGCCGCCGGCGCCGTGGCCGGTGCCGAAGGGGTGGACGGCAACACCGAGCCGCTGATGGGCAGCGAGGATTTCGCCCACTTCCTGGGCAAGGTGCCGGGCTGTTACGGCTTTATCGGCAACGGCGACCACGAGCCCGGCTGCAGCCTGGGGCTGCACAACAAGAAATACGACTTCAACGATGCCATCATACCGGCGGGCGCGGCCTATTTCGTGACCCTGGTGCAACAGCAGGGTTGATTCCCGGGAGGGCCCCGGACGGAGGCCCGCCCCTCAACACAAGAAAGGACTCTTCTATGTCATCTATGAATACCGGGGCGGCGACCCGCCCCAGCAACCTGATCCGGCGTATCGAGCGTATCGGCGACAAGCTGCCCCATCCCTTCTACCTGTTCATCTACCTGTGCGCCGCCGTCATGGTGCTGTCGGCCCTGGTGGCGGCGGCGGGCGGCGGTGTCACCCACCCGGGCAACGGCAGCGAGGTGGCGGTGCGCAGCCTGCTGAGCGGCGAAGGCCTGGTGTATATCCTCTCGTCCACGGTCGACAACTTCGTGTCCTTCAAGCCACTCGGCCTGGTGCTGTGCATGATGCTGGCGGTGGGGCTGATGCAGGAGGTCGGCCTGGCCGATGCGGCCATCAAGGCCTCGCTGCTCAATGCGCCGCGCAAGTTCGTCACCGGCACCATCTTCCTGGTGGGCATCATCGGCAACCTGGCGTCGGACGCCGCCTTTATCCTGGTGCCGCCCCTGGCCGGCATCGTGTTCGCGGCCACCAACCGCAATCCCATCGTCGGCATCGCCGCCGGCTTCGTGGCGGTGGCCGCCGGTTTTACCGCCAATATCTTTATCGCCGGGACCGATGTACTGCTGTCGGGCATCTCGACCGAAGCCGCGGCCGTGGTGCGGGCGGTGGAAGTGTCGCCGGCGGCCAACTGGTATTTCATGCTGGTGTCGGTGCCCCTCTTGGTGGTGGCGGGCACCCTGATCACCGACAAGTACATCGAGCCGCGTTTTTCCGCCCTGCACAGCCGGGAAGGGGCCGACATGGGCCAGAGCTACAGCGTGTCCGAGCGGGAGAAGACGGCGCTGAAGTGGACCCTGGCTGCGGCCGCCCTCTACCTGGGCCTCTTCCTGCTGGTGTTGTTGCCGGCCGGCTCGCCCCTGCGCAACGCCGAGGGCGGGCTGGTGCCGTCGCCTTTTCTGAGCGGCATCATACCGGTGATCATGGGCTTCTTTATCCTCTGCGCCGTGGTGTTCGGGGTGAAGTCGGGGGCCATCCAGCGGGCGGACGACGTACCGGGGTTGATGGCCAAGGCGTTGAAAAGCGTGGGCGGCTACATAGTGCTGGTGTTCGTCATCGCCCAGTTTATCGCCTGGTTCAACTGGTCGAATCTGGCCATCTTCGTGGCGGTGAACGGCGCCGAGTGGCTGTCCGGACTGCCCCTGCCCAACCTGGTGATGCTGGCGCTGTTCATGGTGCTGGCCGGGGCCATGAACCTCATTGTGTTCAGCGGCTCGGCCCAGTGGGCCATTATGGCGCCGGTGTTTATCCCGCTGTTCATGCTGTTGGGGGTGGAGCCGGCCGACACCCAGATGGCCTATCGCATCGCCGATTCCACCACCAACATCATCTCGCCTACCAATCCTTATATTCCCATGGTGCTGGCGCTGATCGCCCGTTACAACCCCGAGGTGCGCTTCGGCACCTTCCTGGCGATGATGCTGCCCTACGCCCTGCTGCTGTTCGGCATCTGGGGTAGCGCCTTCCTGCTCTACTTCCTGTTGGGGCTGCCGGTCGGGCCCATGTGATCACCCCGTTGCTCCCGGTCGCCCCGGGAGCAACACCTGCCCCTGCCGTACCGCCTGCCAGTCGTCCACCTGTTCCTGTATTCGCAGGCAAAATTCGTCGATCAGCGGGCGGCGGGCATCCTTGCGCAGCAGCAGCCCTATCTGGCGGTACTGGTAGGGTGAGCAGATGGGCAGAAAGCGGATGCCGGGGGTGTTGTCGATGGCGGAAATGGTGGAGGACAGGATGGCCGAGCCGAGGCCGCTGGAGATCATGCCCAGCAGGGTGGAGGTGTGGGAGGCGTTGAATTCCGGATCGTAGCTAAGCCCGATGCGGTGAAAGGCCTCGTCGGCCAGGGTGCGCAGGCTGTTGCCTGGGCTTACCCCGATGCCGGCGTGCTCGTAGGCCTGTTCCCAACTGATGGTGTCGGCCCCGGCAAGGGGATGATCGTCCCGGCAGGCCAGGCAGAGATAGTCCCGGAACAGGGGAATGAAGTCGAGGTCGGGGTGATAGCTGGGGGTATTGATGCCCACGTCGGCCCGGCCTTCCAGCACCGAGCTGGTGATGTCGTCCACTCGCTCTTCGATCAGGCGGAAGGTGAAGTCCCGGTGTTCCTGCTTCATCCGGTTCAGGGCCCTGGGCGCCAGGGAGGCGGAGAGGGTATAGAGGGAGGATACCACCAGTGACTTGTGGAAGCCGTGGTGGCGGTCCCGGTTGTCCCGCAGCAGCTTGTCCAGCCGGTTGACGATGACCCGGGCCTCCCGGTACAGGGCCTCGCCGGCCGGGGTCAGGCCGAGCTCCCGCCCTTCCCGCAGCAGCAGTTCGGCCTCGAGCTGCTGCTCCAGCCGCTTCAGCATCTGGCTCAGGGCCGACTGGGTCAGGTGGATCCGCTCGGCGGCCCGGGTGATATTGCGTTCTTCCACCAGGGCCAGAAAGGCCCTGAGCTGACGATAGCTGACGTCCATGTTGTTGGGGAACCTTGAATGGCGACGAAACCCTACTATACCACCTGGATCAGGTGGTCATCTGCTCCGCTTTCGGCCAGGTCCGGCTCAGGGTGAAACGGCCCTTCTCGTCTTGGCTCACCCGACCCAAGGCGATGTCCGGGTCGTGGGTCAGCACGATGCGGCCGCCCCGCTCGACCAGGGCGGCCAGCAGTTGTTCCTTTTCCTCGATAAGCCCTTCCGGGAAACGGTCGTAGCCCATGGTGATCGGCAGGTGCACCCAGGGGGCGCCGGGAACGAGATCGCCGGCGAACACCACCGGGCCCCCGGGCATGGCGAACTCCGGCAACAACTGGCCCGGGGTGTGGCCGTCGCTGAAATGAAAATGCCAGTCGGGGCCGAGCAAGGGCGGGCAGTCCCCTTCGTCCACCAGCAGCAGCCTTCCGCTGCCTTCCAGCAGCGCCATGATATCGGGAATAAAGGAAGCCTGGTCGCGTGGGTGGGGCGAGCGGGCCCGTTGCCAGTGGCGCCGGCCGGTGATAAAGCGGGCCCGGGGGAACAGCAGCTCGCAGGGCGCGTCCGGGCGCCAGGCCGAGAGCAGGCCGCCGGCATGGTCGAAATGCAGGTGGGTGAGGATGACGATGTCGATGTTCTCATGGCTTAGCCCGACCGCGGCCAGGCTGTCGAGCAGCACGTGATGGTCTTCCCCATCAGGGCGGCGATGATGATGCCGCCCTTGAGCGAGTTGGGCACCAGCCGCACCATCACCGAGCCCAGCCGGGTCAGGCCCAGCACCAGGAAGATCAGGAACACCAGCAACTGCAGCGCGAACAGCGCCTGGATGGCGGCGGGCCCCGGCTCGAAGTCGCCGAGGAACAGCAGCACCACCGGAATGCCGGGGGGTGATCCAGCCGGGCACGAAGGGCACCCCGAGCAGGGCCGGCAGCATAAAGCCGATGCCGCACACCACCACATAGGCCAGGGCCACCTCGTAGGGCAGGCCCAGGTATTTTTCCAGTAGCGGAATCATGGCCAGGCTGACCACGAACATGATCAGGGCCTGCATCATCTCCGCCGTTTCCCAGAGGTAGTGCAAGACGGTGGATCTGTACCGCTCCCGCATCATGAAACGGTTGGCGGCGAACAACCTGCCCGAACTGGTGGGCCTGGCCATCGCCGCCGGTATGGCCGATCCCCTGGACTTGCGCGGGGCATCATCGCCGGGGTAGCCCGGAGGCGCGCTATTTTCCCTGTTGTCTCCGTTCGGTGATGGTGGCGCCGCCCACGCCGTAGTTGTCGGTGTCGACTTCGTCGATCACCACCACGGTGGTGCCGGGGCCGCGACCCACCACCTTGACCAGTAGTTCGGTGACGCCGGCGATCAGTTCGGCTTTCTGCTCCCGGCTGATGGGGGCCTGTTCCCGGGTGAGCTTGATATTGACGTAGGGCATAGGGGTTCTCCTTGGGTGGTTGACAAAGGGTGTCGGTAGCGGCCCCAGAGCAGGGCCAGGGCGCCGAGCAGTACCACCAGGCCGCCGCCGAGCAGGGCCTGGTCGAAGTTATGCTGGCGGCTAAGGCTCAGCCCCGCCAGCACCGGGCCGATGATCTGGCCCAGGCCGAAGGCGGCGGTAAGCCCGGCCAGGGTCGCCTGGACCCGCGAGGGAACCAGCCGACGGCCGAGGCAAAAGGCCAGGGCGGTGATGCCCATAAAGGTGCCGCCGAACAGCAGGGCGCCGAGCAGGGCTCCGGCCGGGCTCGGCCAGAGCAGGGGCAGCAGTATGCCCAGGGCCTGCACCAGGTGGGCGGCGATCAGGGTGCCGGCCAGGCCCCGGTGGTTGCCCAGCCACAACCAGACACCGCAGGAGGGGATGGCCGCCAGCCCCACCAACAGCCAGCTCAGGTGGCCGAGTCCGGCGAGGGCTTGCTGCTGGTGCAGCATGGCCACCATAAAAGTGCCGGTGATGATGTAGCCCAGCCCTTCGCAAAAATAGGCCAGCAGCAGCCAGGGCAGCAGGCCGCGCCGGAAAGGGGCCTGTCCGGTCATCGACGCGGCCGGCACCGGCGCGTTCGTCCCGGTCAGGCCGAACCAGGGCAGTAATGCCAACAGCCCGCCCAGCGCCGCCAGTCCCAGCCAGCCCCCTCGCCAGCCGGCCAGGCTGTCCAGCCAGGGCACCGCCAGGGCGCTGAGGGCGATGCCCAGCCCCACGCCGCTGTACAGCCAACCGGCCCGGGCCGCCTGGCCCCGGCGGGCCAGTTCCTCCAGTACCAACCCCGAGGCCAGCACGAAGGCGGCGGCGCTGCTCCAGCCGGCCAGTAGGCGCCACAGCAGCCAGAGCCAAGGGGAACTGGTCAGGCCCATGGCGGCCACGCAGGCCAGGTTCAGCAGCAACTGGCGGCGCAGGCGCGGCACGGGGGCGGTTCCGGGGCGGGTGCAGGCCAGCCAGAGGGCGCCGAGCAGATAGCCCAGGTAGTTGCTTGATGCCAGCCAGCCGGCCAGCAGGTCCGACAGGGGCTGGTCGGCCTGCATCAGCGGCAGCAGCGGGGTATAGGCGAAACGGCCTATGCCCATGACGATGGCCAGCAGGGCGATGCCGGCGGCCAGGCTCAGGCGCCAGGAGGTGTGGGATGTCACAGGGGCTCCTCGTTTTCGTTCCTGCCCCATCATTGCCCTTGCGCGTCATCCAGTCTAATGATTAGTTATGATGCATCTTTCATAAAAAGTGATGGGTAAGGCGATGGCGATGGATTTGCATGAGCTCAGGGTGTTCCTGGCGGTGTGGGAGCAGGGCGGGGTCACGGCGGCGGCCCGCCAGTTGCACTGTGTGCAGTCGAACGTGACCGCCCGGCTGCAGGCGCTGGAAAGCAGCCTGGGTACGCCCCTGTTTTACCGCCGGGCCCGGGGCATGGTGCCGACGCCGGCGGCGGAAAAGCTGCAGGGCTATGCCCGGCGCATGCTGCATTTGGCGGAACTGGCGCGGCAGTCGGTGCAGCCGAGGGCGCAGCCGGAAGGCAGCCTGGTGCTGGGCTCGATGGAAACCACGGCGGCCATCCGCCTGCCGCCGGCGCTGGCGGACTTTCACCGGGCCCACCCCGGAGTGGAGATCCAACTGCACACCGGTACCAGCGCCGAGCTGCGCCGGGGCGTGCTGGAATACCGGCTGGAAGGGGCCCTGGTGGGGGGCGAGGGGGATCACCCGGAGCTGGAGCAGCAGGTGGTATTTGCCGAGGAGATGGTGCTGGTGGCGCCGGCAGGCTGTTCCGGGCTGGAAGACGAACGCATCCGCGCCCTGCTCGGTTTCCGCCAGGGCTGCTCCTACCAGGCCCTGCTCGACGCCTGGCTGAAGGAGCTGGGCCGGCCGCCACTGCGGTTGATGGAGTTCGGCTCGCTCGAGGCCATCCTCGGCTGCGTGGCCGCCGGCATGGGGGTGAGCCTGATGCCCAGGGCGGTGGTGGAACACCGGGACTATGGCCGGGGGCTGCGGCAACTGCCGGTGCCGGAGCGGCTGGCCCGGGTCAATACCTGCTTTATCCGCCGCAAGGACATGCCGCCCAGCGCGGCGCTGCAGGCCCTGCTGGCGCGGCTCGCAGCGGTTGCATAGCAACAGCCGGGAACGGCACTCCATTCCCACCGGCCGATACGGCGTCCGGCGGTGGGCATGGCGGCATCAGGTTCTGAAGCTCGATACCAGCTGTGTCAACTTGTGGCTGAGGCCGGTCTGCTCGCCGTAGGCGCCTTCGACTTCGGTGGACATTTCCTGCAACCGATTGGCCGACTCGCTGATCGCCAGGATGTTCCTGTTGATGTCTTCGGTCACCAGTTGCTGTTCTTCGGCGGCGCTGGCGATCTGGGTCGTCATGTCCCGGATCTGCTCGACCGATGTCTCGATGAGCTCGAACGCCTGCATCGTTTCATCGGACAGGGCGATGGCGGCGTCGGACTCGCCGAGGCTGCGCTCCATGGTGACGGATACGTTCCTGGTACGGCTGACCAGCAGGCCGAGAATGTTGTTGATCTCCTCGGTCGACCGTTGGGTGCGGTTGGCCAGCGTCCGGACTTCGTCGGCGACCACCGCGAAACCGCGGCCCTGCTCTCCGGCGCGGGCCGCTTCTATGGCGGCATTCAGGGCCAGCAGGTTGGTCTGGCCGGCGATATCCTGAATGGTGGAGATAATATTGTTGATGCTCTCGGTCTCCTTCTCCAGCTCGAGGATGACGGCATTCGCCTGGCGGATGCTTTCGCCCAGCCGACCGACGCCGGTGACGCTGCGGTCGATGATCTCCTTGCCGCCGCGGGTCGCCTCGAGGCCCCGGCTGGAAACGTCGGCGGTGTCGTTGCAGTTGCGGGCGACCTCGTTGGCGGTCGAGGCCATTTCGGTCACGGCGGTGGCGATCTGCTCCAGCGAGTCACGTTGATGTCCGATCGCGCCAGCCATCTGGCTGGCGCTGGCGTTGGTGCGTTCCGAGACCCGGTCCATGCTGGTCGACGTCTCCTTGATGGCGATCACCAGGCGTTGCGTCGATGCGACGAATTGGTTGAACCAGCTTGCCAGTTCGCCGGTTTCGTCCCGGCTGCCGACATCGAGCCGGGTGGTGAGGTCGCCTTCTCCCTCGGCGATGGTTTTCAGGCGGCCCTTGACCGCATTGATCGGATTGACGATACGGCCGGCGATCACCAGTCCCAGCAGGCCGAACAGCAGCACCAGCACCAGGCTGACGATCAGGGTGGTGTGCGTCAGCTGCTGCGCGTCGGCGTAGACTTCGTCGCGCTGCATAAAACCGACGAGCTTCCAGCCCAGTTCGGGCGACTGGTAGACATTGGCCATATAGTCGACATCGTCGATGGCGACTTCGAGCAGGCCGGCTTGCTGTGCTCCGAGCGCTTCGAAGGCCCCCCCGAGTTCGGCCAGGGACTTGAAGTTGTTGCCCGGGTTACCGCCATCGACCAGGACATTGCCGTTGCCCTCGACGATCATGATAAAGCCGGTCTCGCCGAAACGGATCTGCTGCACCATGTCGGTGAGTGCCTTCAGCGAGACGTCGACCGCCACCACACCCTCGAATTCGCCACGCTCGTCCTTGAAGCCTTTCAACAGGGAGACATAGACCGAATCGTCGCCTTCCCAGTAGTAGGCGTCACGCCGGACCAGCTTGTAGTTGCCGTCGCGTGCCAGGTCGAACCAGGGGCGCTTGCGCGGATCCCAGTTGCCGTAGTCGCTGCTGCCGGGCCATTCCATATAGCCGCCGTGCCGGTCGCCCATATAGACGTACCCCAGGGTCGGGTTGTTGTTGCCGATGGCGCTGAACAGTTCGAACAGCCGCTGCTCGCGGCCGCCGTTGGCCATGGCGACCTCGGCGGGCTTGCGGCCCTCATTGAAATAGGTACTGATGGCGCCTTCGCGGGTCTGGCCCAGGATCGGATAGTCCGCCATCATCGATACCATATGGCCCACCGTGTCGAAGAAGTTGCCAAAGGCCTGATTGATGATGGCGATATCGAGGCTGCTGGCCTCGGCGAAGCGCTGTTTGGCGTCCAGGTTGACGTTGCGCAGCGTCAGCGCCACGACGATGAGCACCGGCAACAGGGTGGTGCAGAGAAAAGCCGCGAGCAGTTTGGTTTTAATGCTGGTCATTGAATTGAACTCCGTAAATGTAGAACGACGGGAGCGGCGGAGCGCCTTCGTGCCCGAGCGGATATTTTTTCTCTGGTGCAACTATCATATCGATTGCGGGGATTGTTTGTTGTTATTTGAATCCCAACTTGCGGCGGGGCAAGGGTGAGGGAGGGCAGCCCGGGTGACGAGCCCGGCAATGAGCCGCTGACGGGTGTTGCGGAGTCCTTCATCTTCATCATTTCTCCCTGTGAATGATTCACTGCGGTATTGAACAAGGGGTCCTTCCCCTGCTGCCGTTCCAACGGCGAAGTCGGAGGCAAAGAATGTAACGATGAAAGCAGACTCCGCGGCAGCTTTCAAATGAAAAAAAGAAGCCGGTCGATTCCAAAAAATAATGACCCGGACGATAGGGGCTGCTGGCGGAGGTGTTCTGTGCCAATATGGAAAATCATTTTGTCTACAGTACCTTAAAGACGGAGAACGGCCGTGATAACCCTACATTACCTGAACAACTCCCGTTCCCAGCGCATCCTCTGGCTACTGGAGGAACTGGGGCTTGCGTACCGGGTCCAGCAGCATGAACGGGATAAGCTGACCCAGTTGGCACCAGAAAGTCTGAAAAAGGCCCATCCGCTGGGCAAGGCGCCGGTGATCACCGACGGCGAACTGACCCTGGCAGAGTCCGGCGCCATCGTCGACTACCTGGCCCAGACCTATGGCCGGGAGGCCCTGTTGCCGGCGGCGGACTCCCCCGCCTGGTGGGATTATGTGTACTGGTTGCATTACGCCGAGGGCTCGCTGATGCCACCGCTGCTGATGCGCTATGTGTTCGACAAGGTCAAGGCGGCGCCGGTGCCCTTCTTCGTCCGGCCCGTGGTCAGCAAGATAGTGGCGGAAGTGGACAAGGCCTTCCTGCGGCAGCAGATCAAGACCCACCTGGATTTTGTGGAAGATCACCTGTCCTGCCACGACTGGCTGGTGGATGGGCGCTTCGGTGCCGCCGACATCCAGATGAGCTTCCCGCTGGAGGCGGCCCTGAGCCGGACCGGCATGGGCGAGCACTATCCCCGTATCCGGGATTATGTGGCGCAGCTGCAGGCCCGGCCCGCCTACCTGCGCGCGCTCAAGGCCGGCGGCCCCTACGCCTATGGTCCGGCGGCGGCGGACTGAACCGGGAAGAACTCCGGCTCTTGACGGCGGGCGCCAGATCCTTAGCCTTGCGCGCGGACGCCGGCCCTTGGCCGGCTGGTACAGAACAATAAACGGGAGTCACTTATGCAGGCACAAGTCATGAATTGGCTGGAGGCCTATCAACTGGAATTTTCCGATCTGATTTCATTGCTGCTGGTGCTGGGCTTCATCCTGGCCATCTCCGTCGTTATCCACTTGGTACTGCACCGGTTGGTGCTCCGGGCGGTGGAGCAGCTGGCCCGACGCTCCCGCCACTGGTGGAAGCGGGCGCTGTTCGACAGCCAACTGTTCAACCGCCTGGCCTTCACCCTGCAGGGGGTGATCATCTACGTGCAGGCCGGGCTCTGGCTGAGCGGCGGCGGCCTCACCCTGGCGGTGATCCAGACCATCGCCCACCTGTGGATACTGCTGTTCAGCCTGCTGTCCCTGTTTTCCCTGCTCAACGCCCTGCTCGACATCTCAACCCAGTCGCGGGTCGCCCGCACCCTGCCGCTGCGCGGCCTGTTCCAGGGCATCAAGCTGGTGGGGGCGCTCTTTATCGGCATCCTGATGGTGTCGGTGCTAATCGGCAAGTCGCCGGTGATCCTGTTCAGTGGCCTGGGTGCCATGACCGCCGTGACCATGCTGGTGTTCAAGGATCCCATCATGGGGCTGGTGGCCGGCATCCAGCTCTCCGCCAACAACATGCTGTCGGTGGGCGACTGGCTGGAAATGCCCAAGTATGGCGCCGACGGCGAGGTGATCGACATCGCCCTGACCACGGTCAAGGTACGCAACTGGGACAATACCATCACCACCATTCCCACCTATGCGCTGATCTCCGACTCCTTCAAGAACTGGCGCGGCATGAGCGAGTCCGGCGGCCGGCGCATCAAGCGCAGCCTGCTGCTAGACACCGGCAGCGTGCATTTCCTTGACGAGGAGGATCTGCGTCGGCTGCACAAGGGGCAGTTGCTGGCGCCCTATCTGGACGGCAAGGTAGAGGAAATCGGCCGCTACAACAGCGAATGCCAATCGGATTTGTCGTCCCTGGTCAACGGCCGCCGGCTGACCAACCTGGGCACCTTCCGTGCCTATCTCGAAGCTTACCTGCGGGCCCATCCGCGTATCCACCAGCAGATGACGCTGATGGTGCGCCAGCTGGAGCCCACCGCCAACGGCGTACCCCTGGAGATCTACGCCTTTACCAACACCACCAAGTGGGTGGAATACGAGGGCGTCCAGGGCGATATCTTCGACCATGTGTTCGCGGTGTTGCCCGAGTTCGGGCTGCGGGCCCACCAGGCCCCCACCGGCTACGACATGCGTGCTCTGGGAACGGCCCTGGCGAATACCGCGCCCCGCTACCGGGAAGCGGGCTAGGCATGCGTGGGAGACCAAGGGCCCTCATCCTCATCCGGCTCAGGGTTATCTCCGCTTTTTAAGTCCCACCCGCTTGGTGAGGCCGGGTCTGGGGAAGCTTGGATGATGTTGGAGGGCCGCCCGCAAGAAAAAACCGGCCTATCCAGGCGGACATGCCGGCAAGGCCCGTGATGGGGCCTTGCCGGCCAGGCTCAGACTTCGACGTGAAGACGGACGTCAATATTATCGCGGGTGGCATTGGAATAGGGGCAAACCCGGTGGGCCTGGGCGACCAGATCTTGCGCCACCGCCTGCGCCAGCCCCGGTAACCGGACGAAAAGATCGATATCCAGGCCGAAACCGCCGGGGATCTGGCCGATGCCAACCTCGGCGCGGATGCTGGTGTCCTGAGGAATGGTCACTTTGCTCTGGCCCCCGACAAACTTGAGGGCACCGATAAAGCAGGCGGAGTAACCGGCGGCAAACAGTTGCTCGGGGTTGGTGGCCTCACCACCGGCGCCACCCAGTTCCTTGGGGGTGCTGAGCCTGACGTCCAGGATGCCGTCGGATGACTTGGCGTGGCCGTCGCGGCCGCCGGTAGCAGTGGCGATAGCTTTGTACAGTACTTGCATGGTGGAGCCCTCGTATGTTTTCTGGTCGGTCCTTACATCATGGCACTCATCCGGGTTACCTTAATCCGTTATGTTCATTTTCACCCCGGTACAAGCCGGACCGCGGCGTCTCGGCGCAGCCGTGGTGAGCCGGCGGTATTATATCCGATCTCATGGTGCTACAGATGGCGGTGCATGGGGGAGGCCGGCTTGGCGGCCTCTGTCGTGGAGCCGTCGGGTACCTGCGCAAGCATTAGAAATGACCGTAAACGGCGCTTCCCGTCGCCAACAGGGCGGCGAGCTTCTCCAGCGCATGACGATACTGGCTTTCATCGGCGATCGACATCAAGGACAGGCGGATCGCGTTGTCCGAATGGGGTCCGACCCGGAAAAAGGAGGCGCTGCTGACCAGCATGTTTTGCTCTCGTGCCGCCAGGGCCAGGCTGTCGGCCTGCCAGCTATCGGGCAGCTGCAGCCAGAGGTGGTAGCTGGTTGGCTGGCGGCTCATGCCGTAACCCTGCAGGATGTTCCCGGCGATCTTCTGCCGGCGACGGGCGATATCCTGTTGCGCTTTGGCCATCTGGTAGGCATCGCCGGAGTGGATCAGGCCACTGGCCACCTCGAACATCAGGGGCGGTGGTAACCAGATCGTGGCGCGGATAAAGGCGGCCAGGTGCCCTGCCTGGGAGGCGGGCGCCCTGATAAAGGCGCAACGGAGGCCCGGACTGATGGCCTTGGACAGGCCGCTGATATGAAATCCCTGTTGCGGCACCCGGTTGGTGATGGCCTCCATCCTGTTTTCGTTAAGAAAGCCGTAGATATCGTCTTCAACCAGCCACAGCCGGAACCGTTCGATAACGGTTGCCAGCGACGTCCTGCGCTGTTCGGACATGGTGGCGCCGGTCGGATTCTGGTGGGAGGGGAGTACGATGACCATGGCGATTTTTTGCTGTTGGCACAAGGCTTCGAGCGCTTCCGGGAGCATCCCCTGGCCATCCATTGTTACGCCGGCCAGTCGCCTGCCAAGCAGATGGGCGATGGACAATATGCCGGGGTAGGTCTGGGCCTCGACGGCGATGGTGTCCCCCGGCTTGGTATACAACTGGATCAAGGAGGAGAGGGCATGCTGGGCACCATTGGCAAGCAGCATCTGCTCCGCAGAGGCAATCTCCAGTCCGTAGTGGCGCGCCCACGCCATGCCGCTTTCGCGATGGCGCAACAGGCCGGTATTCTCGGTATAACCGAAAAGGTCGAGCTCCGTGATGTTGTCAGTGCATGATGATATTTTACTGGTCAGTTTGTCGATATTGTATGCAATGCAGGGTTGCAGGATAGACAGGTTCAGTACCTGGGCATCCTGTCTGGAATGGATCACTTGTTCCAGCCTGGTATCGCTGCAGACAAAAGTCCCCTTCCCGACAAAAGATTCAATTTTATCTTTCTCTATCAATACCTTATATGCCTTCGCCACCGTCGCTGGGGTGGTTGCCAGTTCTAGTGCCAGGGCGCGATGCGTAGGGAGTTTGCTCCCTTTGGGATAGTCCCCGGATACAATGCGGTCCCTGATGATGTTTACGATATCAAGATACTTGGTGTCACTCATGGTGAGGCCTTGCTGTCTGACGGCAACGGCCATCATACCTCTTCTGCACAAGCCATTCTATGTCAATCCAAGCATTGACCTATGAATCAATCGTGAAATTGACTCAATTGACATATGTCATTTGGCGGTTATAGTTTGGCTTCATATCTGGTTCGTTTTTTTTCAGCAACCCACCGGTTTTAAAGGGGAAAATACAATGGCTAATGTTGCATTTATCGGTCTTGGAGTAATGGGGTATCCCATGGCGGGTTATTTGCAAAAGAGTGGGCACGCCACCGTGGTTTATAACAGAACGGCGGATAAGGCCATCAAATGGGTGGAGAAATATCAGGGACGTATGGCTTACACCCCAAGAGAGGCTGCCGAGCATGCGGATATCGTCTTTATCTGCGTAGGCAACGATGATGACGTGCGCAGTGTGATCCATGGCGATGACGGCGTGCTGGCCGGTATCGAAACAGGCAACACCATCGTCGACCACACCACGACGTCCGCCGACCTGGCTATCGAGCTGAGAGATGCCTGCCTGGCTGCCGGTGTCTGCTTTATGGATGCCCCCGTGTCCGGTGGGCAGGCCGGAGCCGAGAATGGCTGTCTGACGGTGATGTGCGGGGGTGAAAAAACCACATTTGAAAGCGTGTTGCCGGTGCTTAAGAGTTATTCCAGGCAGGTACAGTGGATGGGAGGACACGGCCAGGGGCAACGCTGCAAGATGGTGAATCAGATCTGCATTGCCGGGGTACTGCAGGGGCTGAGCGAAGCATTGACCCTGGCACAAAGTGCAGGGCTGGATGCCCAGTTGATAGTCGAAACCCTGAAATATGGTGCGGCCGGATCATGGCAAATGGAAAACCGGGCGGTCACCATGTCGAAGGGTCAATTCGACTTTGGTTTTGCCATCGACTGGATGAGAAAAGACCTTGCCATTTGTCTGGAAGAAGCCGGTAAATATGGGCTGGAATTATCCATGGTGAAGAATGTCGACAAGACCTATGAAGCATTGCAGAAAAATGGACTGGGCCGGATGGATACTTCTGCCTTGATAGCTGGCGTTAAGGGTAACCCGATTACGGCTCTGATGAGGACTGGCTTGAATTGTATCAGTTCTGACTCGATCTGACAGATATAGACAGAAAAGTCGGTAACTGTCAGATCGGGCCTGAATCAATACAGGAAATCAGTTGGTGACTTTTTGTGAACTACCCACCACATCCATCAGCTCGCTGTAGTTGGTGACTACGTCGTACTTCACGTTTTCGCCCTGAGCCTGGCCGCTGATTTTTTCAAAGAAACGACGGGCGCAATCGATTTTGCGCTCTTCTATGCCACGCAACTCCAGGGTGGATAGAGTGCCTTTGGTCTCGGCGATGAAATACACATGCTTGACGCTGCCTTCCTTGAAGGTGATGGCCCAGTCCGGGTTGTAGTCACCCACCGGGGTGGGGATGAGAAAACCACGGGGCAGCTTGGCGTACACCACAACGTCAGGATTGGTATCCAGCTCGGCCACGAACTCACGCTCTATATTGGAGTCGGTGATCACGTAGTCGTAGATATGGTTTTTCAGCCGGTTGCCGGCCAGGGAGAAGTCTTGCCGGCTTTGGGCTGCGGTGAAGATATCCGCATCGTAGCGGTCGTCGGTTTCATCGTAAGAGAGCTTCTCGATGATCACCGAGGCCTTCTGCTCCTTGATAAGGCGAGTGGCTTCCGCCAGAAAATGTTCCGGGTTCTGCTTGAACTGGCCAAACACCGCAGGCTGTATTTTGCCCAGAATGGCGGCTATGGTTCTGCGGGTCAGGTTGGTGTCGGTGGCCAGCTTGCCTACCAGATCGTATTTAACGCCAGAATAAGCACTGGCACTGTGGTACTCGCCCTGAGTATTGGAAAGCTCAAATCCCTGGCCCGACTTGAGCTGCTCGTCGGTCAGGTTGTCACGCTGCACGCCGGCCTGAATGATGTACTGCAGGGGAGTGACCTTCAGCTCTTTGTCGAGCACGCGAATGCAGTTGGCAATCAGCTCGTTGGAGTCGAAGTCCACCTTGTAAACGGCCTTTTTGTTGATCCGTGCCCACAGCGCCTGGAATTCCTTTTTGTGGAAGTTGTCGTTGAGCGGGTTGGTTTTGGGCCTGCGGTCGTCGCCCATGTCCGGCATGGCGGCGGCGCTGAACACACCGTCGATAAGGGTAATGATCTGCTCCCGATAGGGCTCGAGTTCGGCCGGCAGTGGTGCCAGGCTGCCTTCGGCCTTGGCCGAATGATAGGCCGGTGCAATGGCATCGTTATCGTCGGTATAGTCGTTTTTCACCAGGTAACGATAAATCTGCCGGGCCATGTCGGCGGTCAGCTCAACCTTGCCCTGGTCGGTGGTCATGACCTTGCCGGTGAAATAATCCACGTCTGCCTTGCGCGGGCGGGCCGACAGGGACTCGCTGATTTCCCGTTGCAGGTTACCGACAAAGTCCTTGTAGCTTTCGCTGGCAATGACCGACAGCACGTTGATGTTGTGAACGGTGGCGGGATGATCCTGGCGGTCACCGTGTTGGTTGACGCACAGGCGCAGGCCCCGGCCCACTTCCTGACGGCGGGAGATGGTGTTGTCGCTGTGTTTGAGCATGCACATCACGAACACGTTGGGGTTGTCCCAGCCTTCACGCAGCGCCGAGTGGGAGAAGATAAAACGGGTGTCTTCCTCGAACGACAGCAGCTTTTCCTTGTCCTTCAGGATCAGATCATAGGCATCCACATCGTCGGACAGCCCGGCGTCCTCGCCTCGGGCCTTGACGCTGGGGTCTTGCAGGCGCTTGGTTTTTTTGTCGATGGAGAAATAGCCGTTATGGGTGCGATCCGGGGTGATTTTCTCCAGATATGCCCGGTAGGCATGGTTATCCAGCGGCAGTTCGGACAGGTACTCGTCTTTTATCTGCCGGTATTCCTGCTCGAAGATGCGGGCATATTCGCCTTTATCGTCTTCCGCTTCGTAATCCCGGTACTTGGCCACTTCGTCAATAAAGAACAGAGACAGCACCTTGATGCCTTGGGCGTGAAGCACCTGCTCTTTCTCGAAGTGCGCCCGAATGGTTTCACGAATTTGAATGCGCCGAATGGTGTCTTCGGTCACATCGCCGGTGGCTTCACCCGCCTGCAGCACATGGCCGTTAATAAACTCGACGGTATCGCTGTTGGCGTCTATCTGGCTGACCACAAAGCCACGGTATTGCTCCAGCTCGTTGCTCTCGTCAAACAGGTTATCGCCAAGCTTCAGCCGCTTGATCACGCGCTTGATGCCGGATCCCTGACGGACTTCCATTTCCACCCGGGCCACCGGTGCCTTTTTGGAGATCTCGATGGACTCCAGGTACAGGTAAGCAGTGGTGCCGGCCAGGCCCCTGACGGAAATGCCGCGTACGGCAATTTTCTTGACCAGCTTTTGGTTGTAGGCGTCCAGCGCATCCAGCCGGTGCACTTTATGGTGCGTGGTCTTGTGGGTAGCGGAATAGCGCAGCACCATCAGCGGCTTGAACTTGGCCAGGGCGTCGAGGGTTTTCTTGCCTTCCATTTTCTGGGGCTCGTCGAGGATCAGGATGGGGCGGTTGGCGCTGATCACATCGATGGGGCGGCGGGACTGAAAATCATCCAGTTCTTCGTAAATGCGGCGGTTATCCTTGCCCGAGGCGTTAAAAGCCTGAATGTTGATCACCATCACATTGATGCCGCTATCGGAGGAAAAGCTTTCCAGCTGGTGCAACTGCCGGGAGTTGTAGATAAAAAAGCGGGCTTTTTTGCTGTAGCTTTCGGCAAAGTGCTCGGAAGTGATCTGCAGTGACTTGTACACCCCTTCGCGAATGGCGATGCTGGGCACCACTATGATGAACTTGCTCCAGCCATATTTTTGGTTCAGTTCAAAAATGGTCTTGATGTAGCAATAGGTCTTGCCGGTGCCGGTTTCCATTTCGATATCCAGGTTGATATCGGAGCCGGGATGATAACTGGCCGGCAGCGTCTTGCCGGTGTGATCCTGATAGACCTTAAGTCCGGGAGAGAGCGGCAGGTTCTGGCTGCTTTGTACCTGGTGAATGTTTTCCAGCAACTGCTGTTCGCTCAGCACCAGGTCGGCGTTTTTGAAGCCATCCTGATCCGACATGTTCCAGCCGGCCTGGCCGTGTTTGTTGGTGGATACACCGGGGTCGATGCGATAGTTCACGTTCGAGCTGAGCGGCTGGCCCACAAAGCAGTCCACCACCGAGGCCACCGCCTGGGTCTGATAGGGTTGAACCTTGAATTTCAGTTTCATGCCTGACCTCCGACCAGGGTTTCAAAATGGTTTATCCAGCGATGGAACAGTGGGCACTGCTCCCGCATGCGGGCAATGCCAATCTGTTGGGCAATGCTGATGCCCTGGGTGGTTTTGGCAAACTTGCCGGTGGCAGACCAGTTATTCAGGCGCTTGGACGGGGCGGTTTGCGGGCTGTTGTTGATGGCCTCTGGCTCGCCGCAACCCTTGACCACGGCGGCCACCTCCGGCTCGGCCACTCCCAGCGCCCGCGCCAGAATGGCCGGATCGCTGAACAGCAGGGCCTCAAACTCGTGCAGGGCAACAAAGGGCACAAAGCGGCGTTCGGCCTGCTGGGCGGAAAACAATTGCGACACCAGCGTTAAGGTGGCGTTGTTCAGGCACTCGGCAATGTCCGCCGGGCTGGCCTGGGGCGTGACAGCATCCAGCCCCGGCCATTCCCGCAAGCCGTAATAATCCATAAAGGTGGTGACATAGGTATCTGGGCGTTGCTTGAGGTGGGCTTCCAGATCACGGCGCACCCGTTCAAAGCGTACATCCCCGCCTTTTTGGCCGGGCTTGGACACCTGGGTGGCATGCATAAAAACCATTCTGTCGGCGAGATAGGGCGCCAGCACAGACTCGATAAAGATCTGCTCGGTCTTGCCCTCGACAATGGCCACCACCTCGATGTAATCACTCATACACCGGGCCTCCGGCGATCACATTCTTGATCCAGAGTTCGCCCAGCGAGTAGCTTTCCAGCCAGCTGGCGTAGTCCTGTTCGTTCAGGCGCTCAAAGGTGGAAGCGCCATCCTTACGCTTGACCACCACTATGTCTTCCACCGCAAACTGATCGAGCAGGGCCGGCGACTGGGTGGCCACTATCACCTGGGTACGGGTGGCGGCCTGCTGAATAAGCTCCGCCAGTATCACAATGGCCGCCGGGTGCAGGCCCAGCTCGGGCTCGTCGATAATAATGGTGGCGGGGGGATCCGGTTGCAGCAGGGCGGTGGTCAGGCAAATAAAGCGGATGGAACCATCGGAAAGGTGATAGGGCTGCATGGGGTAATCGGAGCCCTTTTGTCGCCAGCTGATGTTGACCTCTTCCTTGGCGCCACTGGTTCTGGGCTGCAGAATAAAGTCATCAAAAAAAGGCGTGACCAGGCGCACGGCATCCACAATGGCCTGATAGGCGCTGGCGTGGTTGGCCTTCAAATTAAGCAAAAAAGGACCGATATTGGCGGCATCGGTACGCAGCACCCGGTTATCCTGCACGATCTCATATTTGCGCATGGCGGCGGTGCTACTGGTATCGTGAAAGTGATAAATCTGCCAGGAAGCGATGGCCTCAAAGACCGGACGGGAGTATTTGGCATCGGCGGTGTCTTGCTCTACTTCCGCCACCATTCTGGACTTGCCATCGTCGCTGTCGCCCAGCAGCCACCAGCCACTTTGGCTGTGGCTGTAGTAGCGGGCTTCGTCTTCAATGGCGCAGCCATCACTGGGGGTGGGTACCAGGTTAAAGCGAAAACCCCGACTGCCAAAGCGGGTTTCAAAGGTCATTTTCTGGGTGACCTTGTTGCCGTTGAACAGCAGGTCGGTGGCGCCGCCGTTGTCGCGTACATAGCGGTTAAGGGTGCCGTCCATCAGGGCGCGCAGCATTTTAAAAAACGACAGCAGGTTGCTTTTGCCGGCCCCATTGGCCCCCACAATCACGTTAAGCGGACGCAGTTCAAAGTCGTTCAGCTCGCGAATGGACTTGAAGCCACTGATGCTCAGCTTGTCTAAGGCACTTTTCATCACCACTCCTTAAATAGCCCGAACGTCGGTGCCGGGTGCCAGTTGCTTGAACATTTGCTCGGCGTTGATTTTAAGGCTGTCGGTGGCAAAGCCATCGTCACGGAACACCACCCGCAGCGGGGCCTGCTCGGCCAGGGCCTTGAGCAGTTCTTCGGTGATATTGCGGTCAAAGCAGGCAATCAGGGCGCCATCGTCCACGTTGTAGACGGTTTTGCCGCACAGGCTGTCTTTGCGAATGGGCAGGGTCAGGTCGATGCCCCAGTCCAGCAGTACCTGGAACAGCAAGTCCTCTTCGGTGCGATCCGGCTTGATATTGTCCACCAGCAGATCCAGGCTGCCCTGGCCGATAGCATCGGGGGAGTAGTAGATATCGGCCATATTGCTGGTATCCACCTTAAGCACGCGAAAGCCCAGATCCTGCTGGTCGGCATTCGGTTGCTCACGCAATTCCTCCACCACGTTGCGAATACGGGTCAGGCCCATTTCGAAAATGGAGCCCATGCCAGGCTCTGGCTTGGGTAGCGGCTCGGGTATCTGCACCCCAATAAAGCGGCGGTTGCCGCCGTCTTCGGCGTTTTGCTTCAGCACCGCGTGGGCGGTGGTGGCGCTGCCGCTGAAAAAATCCAGTACGATATCGCTGTCCTGTGAATTGGTGGCCAGTTGCAGCACTCGTTGGATCAGCTCGACCGGCTTGACCGAATTCAGGACGTTTTCGGTATGCTGAAAGGGCACATACTTGAGTAGTGTTTTTTTTGCGTCCTGGGTATGGCCCACTTCTTTATAAAACCAGAGGGTTTGGGGTGTGCGGCCGGAGGACACCTCGGACAGAAAGCGTTTTGCCGCTGGAGTGTTATTGCCATCCTCACCCCACCAAATTCTATTATCTGCATTTAGCTCATTAAATTTTGCTTCATCAATCACCCAGTAACGCCCAGTCGGTGGGCCGGAAATAACTCTTCCTGATGGGCTGGTTATAGGATAGATGCCTGCAGCATAGCGATTTCTTGCCGAAAGGTCGGCAGATTTCCATGGGCCTCTGGGATCGTTATCCGGGTTTTTATAACGGGCTTCCATCTCCGCCGTTCTTGGCAAGGGATTTGGGTACCATGTTTTCTTGTTGCGGGCATAAACCAGTACATAGTCGTGATCTTCGGAAAACCAGTAAGCAGTGTTTTTAGGGGAGTACACTTTTTGCCAGATAACCTGAGTCACAAAGTTGTCTTCCCCAAAGGTTTCGTTACACGCCTTTCTCAGGTTATCGACTTCGTTATCGTCGATGGAAATAAAGATAACGCCATCATCCTTTAATAGGTTGCGGGCAAGGCGCAGCCGCGAATAAATCATGCTGAGCCAGTCGGAATGAAAGCGGCCATTGGCTTCGGTGTTGGCACTCAGCCGGGCACCGGACTCATCGGTTTGGTTGGAGCGCTTTAGATAGTCACTGCTGCTTTCGCTGTAGTCGTCGTCATAAATAAAGTCCCGCCCCGTGTTGTAGGGCGGGTCTATGTAGATCAGTTTGACCTTGCCCAGATAGGTTTCCTGCAGCAGCTTTAATGCATCCAGGTTATCCCCTTCAATAAAGAGGTTCCGGGTGGTGTCGAAATTGACACTGTCTTCCCGGCAGGGGCGCAGGGTCTTGGCAATGGGGGCATTGGCGGTCAGCAGCGCCTGGCGCTTGCCGGGCCAGTTGAGGTAATAGCGTTCCTGAGGGCCTTCCACGATGGATCCGGACAACTCCTGCTTGAGCAGATCAAAGTCCACCGCCAGATGCAGGTTGCCGTCCGGGGTGCGGGACTCGGTGACGCAGTTGGGAAACAACGCCCGAATTTTATCAATGTTCTGTTGAGACATATCGGGGCTGTGCATCTTCAGTTTGTCCATTTTTTCCTCAACGATGGTTCTGGCCAGAGGGGGCGGCTGGCCTCTCGGTCTGGCTCAGGGTGCTCTGTTCTTGTTGCAGGGCCTTGAGCTCTCGGTGAAGCTCGACCTTGCGCTTGAATTGTTTTTCGGTGCCGATTTTTTTACGCAGCGCGGCTATCTGCTTGTTCAGCTTGCGCAGGCGGCCCAGCCGGGCCATGGCCTCGTCCATGCTCTCACCGGCCCAGGTGGTGATGGGCAGCAGGCTGGCCAGCAGGGCCTGGTAAAGCCGCTCCATGTTAATGGCGGCGGGCAGGGCGCTGCGGGGTGCGGTGGCCGGTATCCAGCCCGAGTCCAGGTATTCCGAACGCACCCAACTGGCGGCATCGGCAGCGCTTTTGCGCTTGTAGGCCGCCAGATAGCGCAGTTGCTGCCGGTCTTCCCCCAGAGTGCGCTGCAGCGCAAAAATAATGGGGAAGGGAATGGCCTTGTCAATGGCGGCCACCACCTCTTCGGACAAGGTCTCCCCTTTAAGCTTAAGGGTAAACACCTGGATTTCCGTTACCGCCTCGGTCGCGGGCAAGTTTACCGTGTCGGGCGCCAGTTTGCAGGCCCAGATGATCTGCTCCAGCTCTTCCACAAAGCGGACCTGCAGCGCGCCACCGATGGCTGCCTGTTGATAGAACTTGCTTTTGGGGATCACCTTGTCAAAGCGCGTTTGTGGCGGAAACAGCCAGCCACAAGACGACAGAGCTTGGGTCATCAGGCGGCCTCCTGAGCCTGCACCACGATAAAGGCCAGCAGCTCGAAGTCGTCCAGGCCCTGAATGCGGTTGACCAGCGCAGAGGTGCTGCCACCGCCAAACAGGCTGTCGATGTCTTTTTCTTCCTTCACTTCCATCATGCTGCCAATGGCCTGACTGAGCAGCTCGGAATAATGCGCCATGTTTTGGCCGTCTTGCGTTGTTTCGTTAAAGGGCCGGCACAGGACATCGATGGGCTCCTGCCGGCCCTTGCAGCAGGTGCGCAGCAGATCGAGCAGACGCTTTACGTCGATATGGCTGGCCAGGGTATGGCCCTGCTCGTTAACGTACACCAGGTAATAGGGGTGCAGCCGGTTTTGCTGGTCGAGATTCACGCTGTTGTTGAGGTTGCGTAGCGCAAAGATCACGCCGGGCTCCAGCCCCAGCGCCGGATTGGCCGGCACCAGGGCGTGCATGCCGCTGGGTTGGTTGAGGGGCTCCCCGTAGTGCTTGACCATGGCGAGCAAGTCCATGCGAAATTCGTTCAGGCCCAGATCGGTAATGGACACGCCGGTTTTCAGATCTTCCAGCTCAATCACTTCTTCCTGCAGGCGCTTGAGCTGTTCGCGGCGGTAGGCCACGTCGTTGGCCTGGCTGCTGAGCACGTTGTCGTCGCCGGTGGCGGTGACGTCCACTATGGTCATGCGGCTTTCAACCCGCTCCTTGAGGTTGATGTATTCATCCAGGGAAATATCGGGCCAGTAGTTCACCAGCTGAATGCACTGGTTAGGGGAGCCGATGCGATCCACCCGGCCAAACCGCTGCACTATGCGCACCGGGTTCCAGTGGATGTCGTAGTTGATGAGATAGTCGCAGTCCTGCAGGTTTTGCCCTTCGGAGATACAGTCGGTGGCAATCAGCAGGTCTATTTCGGCCGGCTCGTCGGGCAACACGCTGGCCTTTGCCTTGGACTGGGGCGAGAACAGGGTCAGCACTTCCTGAATGTCGTAGCCCTTGCGGCGGGTTTTGAGGGTGGTTTTGGGCAGGCCGGTGCCGCCGGTGACCATGGCGGCGTGAATGCCGTGGCTGTTGCGCAGCTCTGGTGCCAGCTGGTCATAGAGGTAGCTGGCGGTATCGGCAAAGGCGGTAAAGATAATGACCTTGCGGTTGCCCGGGTTGATGGGGTTGGCTATTTTCTGCGCCAGATGACCTTTGAGCTGCTGCAGCTTGGCATCTTCGGCGGGCGTTACCTTTTGCATGGCGGCGAGCAGGCCCGTTATCAGTTCCTGGTCGCCCTGCATATCCTGCTGCCAGGAGGTGAGATCCATGTCGGTGAGCTTGATTTTGATTTTGTTGCCAATTTCCATGTCGTGATAGGAAGGCAGCTCGTCTTCATCCGCTTCTATGGCATCCAGCGCTTCCACCAGGCTGCTGACTTCGGTAACGCCGTTCCGCCGGTAGAATTCGTCGATAACGCCGAGCAGCCGCTGGTGGTTGTCGTGCAAGGATTGCAGGGTACGGCGAAAGGCCTCTACCGAGCTTTCCAGCCGTTTGAGCAGGTTGGTGGTCATCAGCGCCACCAGGCTTTTTTCCCGGTCGACCTGCTTCAGCTTACCGCCGCCACTCTCTACCTGGGTGTCGTACATCTCTTCGTATTTTTTCAGCCGGCTGGGCAGTATATAGCTGACCGGCGCGTAGATGGACAGCTTGAGTTGCCTGAGTTGCTCGAAAATCTGGTTAAAGCCGAGCACGTCGTCACGGGTGGTGAGCGGGCAATGGTAGGACAACGGCTTGAGCCGCTCGGGAAAATGGCCAATGTCGGTGGTGTCGTAAAAGCTCTGAATGTGCTTGCGCGAGCGGGCGATGGTGACGCTGTCGAGCAGTTCAAAAAAGTCGAAATCCAGCGCATCCAGTATGGCCTTGGCGGTTCTTTGTTCGGGTTCGAGCTTTGACCAGTTGTTAAACACGGCCTGGGCCTGGTTGAAGATTTGTTCGACGCTTTTGGTGGTTTTCAGGTGTTTGGTCAACTGGCTGGAATCGCCTTCGTAGGCCAGTGCCAGCTGGTTGCGCAAGTCGGTGAAACGGTTGTTGACCGGCGTGGCGGAGAGCATCAGCACCTTGGTTTTGACCCCGTCGCGGATGACCTTGTTCATCAGCTTCTGGTAGCGGGTTTCCCGGTCCTTTACCGCGTCGTTGTTGCGAAAGTTGTGGGATTCGTCGATTACCACCAAGTCGTAGTTGCCCCAGTTGATACGATTGAGCGAGGTGCCGAAAGACTCGCCACTGGTGCGGCTGAGATCGGTGTGGCAGAGCACATCGTAGTTGAACCTGTCTTTGGCGAAGAGGTTGGTTGTGAGATTACGGTTATAGTTCAGCCAGTTGTCGGCCAGTTTCTTGGGGCACAGCAGCAGCACCGACTTGTTGCGCAACTCGTAGTATTTCATTACCGCCAGGGCGGTGAAGGTTTTGCCCAGCCCTACGCTGTCGGCCAGTATGCAGCCGTTGTAGCTTTCCAGCTTGTTGATGATGCCGGTGGCGGCATCTTTCTGGTAGTTGAACAGCTTGTTCCAGATTAGGGTGTCCTGATAGCCGGTTCTGTCGTTGGGCAACACGTCTTCATTAATATCGTCCAAAAACTCCCTGAAGATGTTGAACAGCATGATGAAGTAGATTTTTTCGGGCGAATTTTCCTTGTATACCGACTCAATGTGCTGGCAGATGGTGTCGGTCACGTCCTGCAGTTTGTCCGGGTCGCTCCAGATTTGATCGAACAGCGTCAGGTACCGGGCGGTGAACTCGGGCTGTTCCATTTTGTGAACAAAGTTGGAAACCGCGTTACCTTGCTGGTAACCCAGATCCACAGCGGTAAAGCCGTTGATGGGAGCAAACAGCGTGCTCTCGGAGCCCCCGGAAACCACGGCGAAGGGCTGCATGGGGGCATGGGTGCTGTTCGATCTGAAGGTGGCTTTGCGTCGTATCCAGGCGGCGCATTCCCGGGCAATGGCCTTTTGGGTCAGCTTGTTCTTGAGGTGGATTTCAAAGTCGGTGCCATACAGGCTTTTTTCCCGCCCGGCCTTGGGGATGAAGAACTCCCGCTGCTCTTTTCTCAGCTTGTCGGTGACGTTGTCGGCCACAAAGGTAGGGGAGGTGAACACAAACTGCAGCGAGTCGATGGCCGACAGCTCTTTTTTGAGTGCTTCATAGGCGTAGATGGAAAAGCAGGATGCCGCCATTTTCAGTCTGGATCCGGGCGCAAGTGAATTCTTCAGCTCATCGCCCAGAAGCTGGTTGATGTTGTCGATGATGTTCATGGCTTGTCCATCCTGCCTGTATCCGGCGTATTACGCTTTTAGGTCAATGAGTTATCGTAGCCAACTTTCTATAGCAAAAACAGGCACAATGGCGGCATATTTCATTTATAAGGAATTAGTTTGATAGGTCGCTATTCCACAGGTGTGCACACCGAACCACATCCTGAACTTGGCACCAATTCGACATACAGGGATTTTCGTCCGACGATGACAGCAAGCGTTGGGCGTTTGTCCCGACGCTTTTTTGATAAACGGCTCCATTCCGATCTATCGAGGCTAGAAGGATGAGGATAGTCTTCCGGGTGGGTGTGCCATTCGCCCAAATAACGGATGGTTCCCTGACTTGCTGTCCATCGAGACTGGGCGATAGCTTCGTGACCAAGCGGCATTCGCTCGAACAAGTAGCGAAACCGTTTGTCCCATGCCGTGGGAACTGTCGCTTGCTCAATGAGCATGTGGGTTCCATGAACGGAACCGAGCAGAAGCCCACCAGCTTCGCAGTCGACATCATGGGTCTGGATATGCTGACAGAATGTCTCCAGCGTTGAGTCCGAGAAATGGAGCAGTGTCCTCCTATTGTCGGTAGCCCAGGAACTCATGAACTGCATAGGGGGCACTCCCGATCCTTAAGGGGATCACAATCGGGGGTGGCAAGTTGCTGGGTGCGGTCGAGCAGTCTGGTTCGCAAAGCAGGGGAATAGATTCCGTTGACCCAGTCAAGAGCCATCTCAGCACCAAGACTGGCAGCGTGCACCGACACCGAAGCGGGAAACGGTACGTACAAGCCTTCACACCCGTGCCCGGCTAAGATAGCAGGAAGAGGAGCAACAATGGAGCGGAGTTCGCTTCTTCTGTTTCTATGCCAAAGACATCGGTAGCATGCACCAGATGTGTTCATTCTCAGGAGCGTGCGGACAGCCGTTCCCGGTCCCTCGATCCAGACCGAGAGCATGGGCATCGGAGCCGGATAGTTGCCGCACAGCCAATGTCCGAGCGATTCCTCTCCAGTGGCGTCTATGAGCAAATCCAGCTTTCCCAACTGAGCTTGCCTTACATCCACAGGGAGGGCGCGAATATCGGCAACTGGCGCCAAGCGCTTGAGCTCTTTCGCCATGGCCTCGGCTTTGTTCGACAGCAAGTCCGGAAATCCCAGGCGATGCCGTCCGATGTTCTGTGGAAGAAGGTAATCGCAATCCACCAAAGTGAGCTTTCCGCCACATGTCCCCGCCCCAGCCTTGACCAGCATATCCGACAAATATCCGCCGATCGTGCCGCATCCAACAACGGCCAAGTTCTTACCTGCAAGCGTCTTTGACTTAGGTATATTCCGCTGGGCAAGGTACCGATCGTCGATTCTGACCACTGAGACGGGCGCCGCCTTTAATCCAAAGCTCGAATCCCTGCGATCTGAGAGCTTGCCCTTTTGGACTTGGCGTTGGCGATCATAGAGAACCGCAAAGCCATACGTCATCAATGGAGACTCGATAACGATCAGAACGCCGTTAGCCCTCTTCCTTTCTCCTTCCTTGATGCGCTCGTGAATCTTGCGCCGGCACCGAGGGTCAAGGGTGCTTTGCCATGCCAAGATATCCGCAACTGTTTCGGGAGGCCAACGGCTGGTCAGCGGGCGAGGTTGAGCGCTGGTCTTGAGCCGGTAAGTCAGCACCGTTTGATCGGTGACTTGGTAGCCGAGCGACTCCAGCTTCTTCGTTGTTCGATCTTCGTTGTCGGTGATGAACCACAAAGAATTCCTATTGGTCTGCGCGACGATGCAGTTCTGTCGCCCCAGGTCTTCGCCCTGTATGTCCACAAAGCAAAGCCATCCATCCCAATAGGCGAAAAACTCTTCCGTAAGATCTTCAATCATCTCCCCCTTCAAGATCTGCCCGAGCACGACGGCGGCGCGTTGCAAGCATGCCAGCGACTGTCCAACAGGATCGTAGATGTCCAGAACGACCGTGCCTTTGGCTAGATAGCAAAGGCCACCACCTGCACCAAGATGAGGAACCGCAGCGGGTAGCTCGGGAGGAATTTCCAGCAGCCGGATGCGAGGCAAGTCGAAGAACGCAGGGTCGAACTGAACTTCGCATGGACAGCCCTTGTCCGCTTGGGGTGGGGTCAACTGCCCGTGCAGCCTGAACCAGCCGTCATCCGTCTTGCCGACAAACTTGAAGCCGCGCTGCTTGAAGGCCTCGATCACGTCTGCGACTGCTATGGCACTGTTCATCCAGCTTTCGTTCGCCCGATAAGTTCACTCGGACCGGCGGTGGCGGGAGCCGCAGCAATGGTGGCGGCAACGGACACCACTTTGACTCGATCCGGCTCGTTCGGAAAGCGCGGGCCGAATTCGCCTCGCATCCAGATGCAGGCCTGTGAAGGACTGCTGGCGTCGGTGGCTCCGCGAAGCACCTTCTCGAATTCTTCGAATGCCTTGGCCGCGTCTTCGACACCCGCTTGGCCAAGTCGCTCTGTGAGTGATTCGGACTCTTCCACGGGGTTGTTCACTCCTCCACGTAACCGTGCTGGCAGTGCTGTAACGACATCCAACAGGGCGAGGTCGTCACGTCGGTCACGTTTCTCAAAGAGCGGGGCCGCGGCCGCCATCAACAGAATCGAAGTAGGCCCGCCGTTGGACCACTTCCAATCGCGGAAGGCTTTCAGGTAGCGAACCACACGCCGGAACTGCTCCCCCTTGGCTGTCACTTCTGCCAAGAACCATTCCTTCACGCGCCTGGGGTCGGAAGGCATCCAGTCGCATTCACGATGAGCCAAGAGTACCTTGTCAGCGGGGAGCGCCGTCCAGGTATCCTGCTCCGCCATATTTACCGCTTCCGATAGCGAATCGTAGCCATGCTGATCCATCGACGCCTTTAGAATCGCAAACTCTTCGTCTGGGATGGCATATAGAGGAATATCGATATGGGCGAATGTAGCAATGACGATGCGGATGCACGTTGGCTTATCGGTGACAATCCTCCACCGGTTTTCTTCTACCAGCGGCCTTAATGCTTCTTCCGCAGCGGCAAAGAATACCGTCGCTGCAGTGCTGGGACGCTTCGTCTGTGAAACGAAACTCATTGGCAGATAGCAGCCATCATCGACATCCGCTTGTTGAGGGGGTTTTGCTGGAGAATTTAGTGTTTTGTATGCCCATGACCCTTGCGTGAAGAAACGGGGTTGGGGGACACCTTCCGTGTATCCATTTGCCCTTAATACGCGTGGAATACCTGTGCGCAGGCAGTCTCTGACATCTGTACGTGCGTTGGCAATTAAGGCGCGCTGCTCAGAAGTCAGCTCCAGATCGTCGTGCAAGCAGGATTCGTCATCAAGGGTGGTGAAGAAAAGTGGGCTCAAGTTCAGCATGCGTCCTCCGAAACATTTTTGTTGGGACCGTGATAGAAGATGGGGGGGCCAGCCTGGTGCTCTCGAAATGGTTTGAAAAGTGGGTTGCCGAGCGCACGCTGAGCCGCGTGGCTTCCACGATCCTTGAGTGTATTCGTGGCGCCGATGGAAACCCTATCCAGCGCCTTCACGTCCTTGCTTTGATCCGGTGTCGCCTTGTCGTCGATCTGGAAGTAGTTATCACCCAACGACTGTTGCAGCATGTAGTCTACCGACGATTCCTGTGCGGAGATCACTAGGTCAAAAAGTCCTCCGCGCCACTTCCCAAACCCACGGTCGAGACTGGCGCCGCCGCGGACGGTTGCACCGATGGTCATCGTTCCAATGGCGAGGATCCGAACCCGTGCATTCTCCTGATCCGACGTCAAGAAGGTCTTGACTTCGTGTAACCCGAACAGGCCCGGGGCATTGCCCACTAGTCCTCCATCCGCGAAGACCCCACGGTCATTACGCGCAAGTGGAAAATAGACCGGCGCGGCGGCAGTTGCCAACGCCACATCAACGACCTTCATACGGTGATCCAGCTCAAAGGATGGATGGTGCGGTGTCTTGAAGAACTGCCCGAGACCAGTTGAGTAGTTGACTGCCGGCACAAGAACACGATGCTTTAGGTCGCCTATAGTGGTCTCTTGGAAGCGCTCGGTCAGTACTTCTCGCAAGCCCGCCGAGTCATGCTTTGCTGTCAACCAGAATCCCAGAAGTCTCCGTGGAAGGCTGCGGGAACCAAAGATGCGGCTGCCCTGTTCTTCAAACAGTGCCTTGAGTTCGTAGGCCGGAATCTCCGCAGCCAGCCCCAAAGCCAGCATCCCTCCTGCCGATGTGCCGCAAATCAGATCAAAGTGCGAAGCTATAGGACGGCCCAGCACGGTTTCGAGCTCGGCGAGAACCGTGGCGGTGTACAGGCCGCGATAGCCTCCACCCGACAGGGCGAGCACATGGTAGGTAGGAATGTCAGCCATGGCTCCTTAGCTTCTCGGGGGAAAGGGGTCGTTGCCATGGCTATCCTTGTCACGGATACGGCCATCCGGGCGATGGATGATGAGCTCGGACTTCTGGTTACGTGCAATATCCCGCGCAGCATCTATTGCTTGTTGCTGCGTGTCATGCACAGAGGTTGCTCGCTGATTGCCAGCGTCTTTGACGGCCCAACCGTATTGGTGAGGAACAACATGCTGATTTTTGCCTGCCATAGTGGATCTCCTAGAGTTGAATCGTCGGAACTTCGGCCAGCCGGCCGTTTTGTCATCGGATGGCCGCTGTAGCAAAATTGTTGCTCATTCAAATAGTAGGAAGGTCAAGACAGTCCAACCCAGAGCAAGTGTAAACCTGTATCTGTTGTCTGTCTGGGCAAAAATGTATCAGAGTCAGCTCTTTGCGGCAAATACCTGGGGGGTGTCATTGAATGCAACTGGTGCTGGTTGGAACCGCGTAGCAGTTCTTCCTACAGGACGGATATTGCAAACAAGACCGTCACTGAGTGCGAGCAGGAAATCTTCCAAGTACCGAATCAAGCCTGCTCCAGGTCGAACTTCGAATACTCATCCTTGATGTCCAGGAATTCCGGCACATACGGGGTATTGATGGAGACGTCGGGCGTGACTACTCCAATCCCTGCTGCCACGCCCAATGTAATTACACCTCCGCCAAATTGATCATCTTGTGTCTCACGCTGAAAGCGCAGTTCCCCTCAGCCGGCCTGTGGGCGATCTTCTTTATCACTGTGGACACGTCCGGCTGTTTTTGATCGTCGGCGTTAAGGGTTAACCCGGCGTAGCCGATGCCTTCGGCACCCCGTCGCCGCGGTTTCAGCCGCGGGACACCACCGATGATATAAAACCGGCGCCGTTCGTCACACGGCTGAAGCCGTGTCTACCACTGCTTCGGGAACCGTGCTCATTGCCACCGGCAAGTCGCGGGACACCACTTGTCAGCAGGCTGACGGCGGGGATGCCCCGCCGCAGTTGTTGGATCAGCGGCCGAGATCGAGTCGGTAGAGACCGAAGCCGACGTCGTCGAGGCCGACAAACTCCATGGCATGGCGGCCGTGCCGGTGGATAAAGTCCGCGGCCTTTTCGCCGGGGGAGGTTTCAAACACCACCTGCAGCGGGGTGGTCCCGGCAACGGGGGCCAGGCGCCAGTTGTGATCCGTGCTGGGAACCACTTCTCCCTGCTCCCGGCTGACGCGACTGATGTAATCGGCCAGCACGGTCCGGTTCTCGTCGGGGGAGGCGAAGGCCACATGGTTTTCTCCGGTGCCGGCGAACTTGCCGCCGTAGGCCCGGTAGTTGTTGGTGGCGATCAGGAAGTCCTGTTCCGGATCCAGCGGCTGCCCTTCGAAGCGTAGCCGGGTAATGCGTTCCGCCGCCGGATTGACAAGCTCGCAATCGCCGTTGTAGCGGGCCGGCTGCGTCACGTCTATCTGGTATTCGACACCGTCTATCACGTCGAAATTGTAGGTACGAAAGCCTTCCCAGTTGAGCAGGGGCTGCAGCTGGCTCGAATACGGATCTATCCGGTTGAACATGCCCGCCGAGCATTCCAGCCATTCCTTCAGCTCCCGCCCCTTGACCCTGAGGGCGACCAGGGTGTTGGGATAAAGGTAGAGGTCCGCGGCATGGCGGTAGCTCAGCTCTCCCGCTTCCACCTCGGTGTATTCCCCCGGACCGTCCTTGCGGCCGCCGGCCTTGAAGGGGGCGGCGGCGGAGAGCACCGGCAAGCCTTCCAGATCCGGATCCCCCTGGATCATCCGTTGCACGTAATCCCGCTGGGCCATGTTGACCAACTGCACGGTGGGATCGTCCTGCACCAGGGCGAGGTAGCTGTACATGGGAGCGCTGGCGCGGCCGATGGGCTGGCCGACGAAGTCGCGGGTGGCCTGGTGATCGTCGGCCACGGCCTGGATCAGGGCGGGATCCGCCTCGGCCAGGGGCCGTTGTTCCCGGGCGTGGTAGACGGGGCGGGCGTGGCTGCGGGCGCTGGCGATCCGCCAGCCGTTATCGTCCTGCTCCAGGCGCAGGTCCATAATGCCGATATGGCTGCCCCAGCGGCCGGGCATGACCGCCGGCACGCCGTTGATGGTGCCTTGTTCCACGTCGACTCCGGGCAGTCCGGCAAAGTCCGGGCCGGGGAACACCGCATGGGAGTGGCCAAAGGCAATGGCGTCGATGCCCGGTACCTGGGACAGGTAGTAGACCGAGTTTTCCGCCAGCGCCCGGTAAGGCTCGGTGGACAGGCCCGAATGGGGGATGGCGATGATCAGGTCGGCGCCTTCCTCCTTCATTTTCGGTACCAGGCGGCGGGCGGTGGCGGTAATGTCTTCGGCCTTGACCCGGCCTTCCAGGTGCCGCCGGTCCCAAGTCATGATCTGGGGCGGCACGAAACCGATATAACCGACCTTGAGGCGGTGCCTGGCGCCGGCCGTGTCGCCGAATTCGTATTCCTTGATGAGATAGGGGCGAAAGAGCGGCTCGCCGCTCCCTGCATCCAGCACGTTGGCGCTGATATAGGGAAAACCGGCGCCGGCGATGGCGCTTTGGAGGAAATCCAGGCCGAAGTTGAACTCGTGGTTGCCGATATTGCCCACTTCGTAACCGAGCAGGTTCATGGCCTTGTAGGCGGGGTGTATCTCGCCCGGGGCCAGCCCCTTGCTGGCCATGTAATCCCCCATGGGACTGCCCTGGATCAGGTCGCCGTTGTCCACCAGCAGGTGGTTGCCGGCCTCCTGCCGGGCCTGGTGGATAAGCGTGGCTGCCCGCACCAGGCCGAGCTGTGCCGAAGGGGCATCCTTGAAGTAATCGAAGTCCATGATATTGGTATGGATGTCGGTGGTTTCGATGATCCTGAGTTCTATCTCGGCCGCGTTCGCCTGCCAGCCCAGCAGGCCGCCCAGCAGCAGGGCCAGGGTTCTTGATGGCATCGATTGTCTCCGTGCTGTGATTGTCGTTATGGTGGAACCGGTTTGTCATTATGATTCCATATGAAGCTAATTTCACCTTTACAACTTCTTTATATCCGCCCCGTTAATCTAAACACCCTTCTTATGCGTATTTTCGTAGGCTTGGCTCATGGCTTTACGGAGACTTCAAACCATGGCAAAAAAACGTATTGCGGTGATCGGCCTGGGCCGGTTCGGCACGGCCTTCTGCCGGGCGGCGCGGGGCGCCGGCCTGGAGGTGATGGCGATGGACTCGGATCAGGGGCGGGTGCACGCCATCGCCGATGACGTGGCCGAGGCGATTATCGCCGACGGCACCGACCCCAAAGTGACCGCCAGCATCGACTGGCGGCAGTTTTTCGCGGTGGTGGTGGCCATCGGCACCGATCTGCAGAGCAGCCTGATCACCATCCTCAACCTGAAGGAAGCGGGGGTGGAGGCGATCTGGTGTAAGACCCGTGACAGCTACCACCAGAAGCTGGCCCAGAAAATGGGCGTGAGCCGGGCCATCAACCCGGAGCAGGCCATGGGCGAGATGGTGGCGGCCTGGCTGGGCCACCCGGAGCTGTGTACCCGTCAGGTGCTGACCACCGGCCAGGTGGTGGCCGAAATCGAAGTCACCTCGGCCCATATCGAGCGCAACATCATGTCCCTGCTCGGGCGGCACCAGGTGAAGCTGCTGTCCCTGTCCCGCTACAAGGACTATCAGCCCGAGCAACTGGCCCAGGCGGGCCGGCTGCAGCCGGGCGATAAACTGTTGTTACTGGCCGGCGAGGAGCAACTGGAAGCATGTCTGCGCACCTTGTCCTGACCCACAAACGGCTGGGCTCGCCGGCACTGCTGCTGTTGCAGGGCTACCTGGCGCTGGCCCTGGCCGGCAGCCTGCTGCTGCTGTTGCCCGCGGCCCAGGTCACGCCGGTGGGCTGGCTCGACACCCTGTTCACCGCCGTGTCGGCGGTCACCGTCACCGGCCTGGTGGTGGTGGATACCGGCACCGACTATTCGGCCCTGGGCCAGACCATCATCGGCCTGCTGATCCAGCTCGGCGGCCTGGGCTACATGACCCTGGGGGCGGCGGCCATGCTGTCGTTCAATGCCAGCGTGGGCCTGCGCAACCAGGCCATGCTCAGCTCCTTCTGGCAGGTGGGGCCGGATCTGCGGCTGTCGGACGTGCTCCGCTTCTCCTTGCTGTTCAGCCTGGGGGTGGAGTCGGTGCTGACGGCGCTGTTTGCCCTGCACTGGGTGCCGCTGCTGGGCTGGCCACAGGGGCTGGGCACCAGCCTGTTCCACGCGGTGTCGGCCTTCAACAACGCCGGCTTCGCCCTGTTTGGCGACTCCCTGATGTCGGTATCGGCGGGCTGGATGGTGCTGGCTCACGCGGCGGGCTTTATCATCGGGGGCCTGGGCTTCGCCGTCATGTTCGAACTGCTGGTGCTGCGCCGCTGCCGCAGCGTGCATACCCGGCTGGTGCTCTGGGCCACCCTGACCCTGCTGGTGGTGGGCACCCTGCTGCTGCTGCTGTTCGAGCAGGAGCACAGCCTGTCCGGGTTGGGCTGGCAAGATCGCCTGCTGCACGCTTTCTTCCAGAACGCCACCACCCGTACCGCCGGCTTCAACAGCCTGGACATCGCCGAGATGAGCCCGGCCGGGCAGAGCTGGATGATGCTCAACATGGTGATCGGCGCCGGCCCCGGCTCCACCGCCGGCGGCATCCGCATCACCACCTTCGTGCTGCTGATCACCGGGGTGGTGGCGGCCCTGCAGGGCCGCACCGAAACCCGTATGCTGGGGCGCATGCTGGGGGTGGAATTTATGCTGCGGGCCGCCGGCATCCTGGTGATCACCCTGATCCTGCTGCTGCTGGTGACGCTGCTGGCCTTCTACCTGATGCCCGACGCGGATCCCTTTGTGATGATCTTCGAACTGATCTCGGCCTTGGGCACTGTGGGGCTGTCGACGGGCATGACCGGGGAGTTGAGTCCGGGAGGCAAAGTGCTCATCATGGCGGTCATGATGATTGGCAAGCTGAGCCCGGTGTATCTGTTTACCGCCCTGGCGGGCAACCCGGAGCGTCCGCTGCGCTACGCGGGAGGCCGTATTGCCCTGGGATAATCCACACTTGCCGCCCTGGCTGCCGAGCCTGGGCGGCCCCTTGCTGGCGGCGATGCTGTTGCTGCCGTTGCGGGGCTGGCTCACCACCACCGACATCGCCATGGCGCTGTTGTTGGTGGTGGCGGTGATAGCGGTGCGTCAGGGCAGCCGTCGCGCCAGCCTGGCTACGGTGCTGAGCGTGCTGCTGTTCGATGTGCTCTTCGTCGAACCCTACTACACCCTGCACGTGCACAACCTGGACTACCTGCTCACCTTCGGGGTGATGCTGGCGGTGGGCCTGCTGATCAGCCGGCTCAGCGGCCAGCTGCGCGGCCGGCTGGAACGGGTGCGGCAGTTGTTGCGCCAGCTCAGGGGCATGTTCCTGCTGGCCCGCGGCCTGCCCGGGCACGTCCGGCCCGAGGCCATGTACGACTTCGTGACCCAGTTGCTGGGGCGCCGGCTGGGCAGCCCGGTTACCATCAGCCCCGAGCCGCCGGCAGGAGGCGAGGCACTGCCGGTGCGGGACCGACATCGGCTGGTGGCATATCTCTGCTGTCCTGCCGAACCCTACAAGGCCAACCGCACCCTGTTGAGGGTGGCGGCTTCCCTGCTGGGCCAGTCCCTGACCCGGGCCCGTCTGGCCGGGGCCGAGCAGGAAGCGCGGCTGGAGGCGGAACTGGCCAGTGGCCGCAACGCCCTGCTGCGCTCCCTGTCCCACGACCTGCGCACGCCGCTGGCCAGCATCATGGGCAACGCCAGCATGCTGGCGGATCCCCAGCTGCGCCTGGGCGAAGCGGAATACCGGGAAATTGCCGAAGCCATCTACCAGCAGAGCCGGGTGCTGAGCAGCCATTTCGACAAGGTGATGGAACTCAACCGGGTGCAGCGCCAGGAGCAGCCGAGCCTGCAGGTGCTGATGCCGGAGGAGGTGGTCAGCGCCGCCCTGCGTCGGCGCGGCAGCCTGTTCGATACGGTGCGCTTTGACTTCGCCATCGACGACGGCACTCCGGTGCAGGGCGACGCCACCCTGCTGGAGATCGCCCTGGCCAACATGCTGGAGAATGCGGTGCGCCACGGCCAGGCGCCCTTCCGGCTGGAAGGGCACTGGCATGGCGAGCTCTACGCCTTTACCCTGAGCAACGGCTGCTGCGAGCGGGCGCCCCGGCCGCAGCGGGACGGCGGCGCCGGCCTGGGGGTGCCCATCTGCCGGGCGGTGGCGGACCTGCACCAGGGCGCCTTCTACCTGACTGAGAGTGATGACGGACGTACAACAATGGCCCGCCTGGTGTGGCCGGCCTGGAGAAAAGAAACATGACGGCCAACCAGCCTCATATCCTGATCATCGAAGACGACGCCTCCATGGCCCGTTTCCTGCAAACCCTGCTGCGCAGCCATGGCTACGGGGTGGAAGCGGCGGCCGGCGGCGCCGAGGGGCTGCGTTGCCTGAGTGCCCGCCCCCCTGAGCTGGTGTTGCTGGACCTGGGTTTGGGCGACATGGACGGAGTGGCGCTGCTGCGCGAGCTGCGTTCCTGGTCCGACATGCCGGTGATCGTGATCTCGGCCCGGGAGCGGGAAACGGAAAAGGTGGAGGCGCTGGATGCCGGTGCCGACGACTACCTGACCAAGCCCTTCGGCGCCCAGGAGCTGCTGGCGCGGATCCGGGTGGCCTTGCGCCGCCCCGGGCGGGACGCCGAACTGCCGCTGCAACTGGGGGACATCAGGGTCGATCCGGCGGCACGGCGGGTTTGTCGCCGAGGCGAGCCCCTGCACCTGACCCCCACCGAATACAAGCTGCTGCTGTTCCTGCTGCGCCATGCCGAGAAGGTGGTGACCCACCGCCAGATCCTGAGCGCGGTCTGGGGCCCCGCCCATGTGGAGCACCACGAATACGTGCGGGTGCACATGTCCCAGCTGCGCCAGAAGCTGGAAGCCCAGCCCGCCCATCCCCGCATCCTGCTTACCGAGCCGGGCATCGGCTACCGACTGGTGGTGCCTTAAGCTCGTGGCGAACGGCGCCGGTTTCCAAAAATCCGTCATGCCCGCGAAGGCGGGCATCCAGGAGCGGCCAGCACAGGTCTTGCTCCCGGCAGGGTGTGATGGACTCCCGCCTTCGCGGGAGTGACAGGAAGAGTGGCGAACGACGCCAATCCTGCGTTGCCGGCGGGATCCCGCGGCTAGGTCCCGCCCAGCAGCAGCGCCAGCAGCAGGATATTGCCGAGCAGCAGCAGCAGCGACAGCACCCGCCAGAAGGCGAGGGGATGGCGTTCCACCAGCGGCAGTTGCTCTTCGCGCAGGAAGGTCGGGTTGGGTTTCCTGAGATCGGCTTCCAGCTCGGACAGGGCCGGGTAGCGCTGTGCCGGGTCGAGGGCCACGGCCCGGCCGATGGCCTTGTCGACCCAGTGCGGCAGTTGTGGCTGGTACTGGCGCAGGGAGCGATAACGCAGGCGGTTGAGCTGGCCTCGCCCGCTGGCGGCGGCCAGCCGCTCGCCGTAGGGCAACTGGCCGCTGAGCAGCTGATAGAGGATGCAGCCCAGGGCGAACTGATCGGAGTGAGGACCTACCCGGGTGCCAAGCAGGTATTCCGGCGCTGTGTACTGCTTGGTACCGAGCAGGGTCTTGCGTTCCAGCGGGGTGGCGATATCGGCGATGCCGGCGATGCGGGCGGAGCCGAAGTCGATGATCTTGAGCAGGCCCTCGTCGCTGACCAGGATGTTGCCGGGCTTGAGGTCCTGATGCAGCATGTCCAGCCGGTGAAAGGCGCGCAGCCCCGTAATCAGCTGGGGCAGCAGCCGGCGCACCTCGCCCAGGGGCAGGGGGCCGTCGTCGTCCAGCACCTGTTCCAGGGTGCGACCCTCCAGGTATTCCAACACATAGTAGAGAAAGTGCCGGGGCCGTTGCTGCTCGATTACCCGTACCACATGAGGGCTGTTGATGCGCCGGCCCACCCACTCCTCCAACTGGAAGCGCTCCAGATAGGCGGGGTCGTCCTCGAAATTGACCGAGGGTGTCTTGAGCACCATCTTGTCGCCGCTGTCGGTGTCCACCGCCAGATAGAGCTGGCTGGTGGAACTGGCGTGCAGCTCGCGCAGGATGCGGTAGCCGTCCAGGATCATGCCCTGTTCCAGCTCCGGCGGAAACGGCAGGGCGGTGAGCCGGGCCACCACTTCGTCCACCTCCGGGCGGGGCAACTGGTCAATCCGCAGGATCTGGCAGCTGATATTGTCATCGCTGCCCCCGGCCAGGGCCGCCTCGCAGATGGCGGTGGCGCAGGCCTCCGGATCCGGGTACTGCTGCAATAGCCGCCGGAGTTCGCCGTCGGGCACGAATTCGTAGACGCCGTCGGTCAGCAGCAGGAAACGGTCACCATTTTCCGCCGGCAGCGACTTGTAGTCGATTTCCAGGCCGTAGTCGATGCCGAGGGCACGGCCCAGATATTCACGGTTATTGCCCAGACGAACGCGGTGATCCTGGGTCAGGGGCTCGAGGTCGCCGTTGCGCCACAGGTAGATGCGGCTGTCGCCCACGTGGAACAGGTGGGCGGTGGTGGACTTGAGCACCAGGGCGGAGAAGGTGGTGGCGGCGGAGCGGGATTCGTTGAGGAACTGGCTGCCCTGGCTGCACAGCCAGAGGTTGATGGCGGTGAGCACCTTGGCCCCGGACTGCTTGACCGACCAGCTGTCCGGGGTGCTGAAGTAGTCGGAGATAAAACCACGCACCGCCGACTGGCTGGCCAGGGCGGCCAGCTCGCTGCTGCTGATGCCGTCGGCCAGCACACAGGCCAGGCCCTTGGCGTCGAGCAACTGGGGATTGTCCGGGGCGTAGAAGCCCAGGGCATCCTGGTTTTCGGCTTTGCGCCCGGCCAGCGAATGCTGGCCGCAGCGAACGTTAAGGCTGGTGGTCAAAGGCTTCCCCTGGCGGTTCTTAATGGCGGTTCCGAGCGATGGATCACTCTCGGCAGCGGCCGGGTATCGCTAAGCAGACCCTCCGCGCCAGGGATGGCGCGGCGGAGCCCCCATGGATGGGTTTACGGCGTGTCTGCGTGCGGTATCCGGTCGATGTCGCAGCAACGACTTAGTGTACATCTATCATCTGCACCGTGCCGTCGGGCAGCACTTCCGCCATCTGGCCGCTCGGTTCGTCCATCAGCTGTACCGCCGCCATGGTCACGGCGGCCATGGTACAGATGACCCAGAAGAACACCTGGGGCGACACGAAGGACAGCACGGTGAGGAACACCACGGCGCCGACGTTGCCGTAGGCCCCGGTCATGCCGGCGATCTGGCCGGTGAGGCGGCGCTGGATCAGCGGTACCACGGCGAACACGGCACCCTGGCCGGCCTGCACGAAGAAGGAACAGGCCATGGTGGCCAGCACCGCCAGCACCAGCGGCCAACTGCTGTCCATCAGCCCCATCAGGAAAAAGCCCAGGGCGGCGCCGGCCAGGCTCAGGGTCAGGGTCCGCTTGCGGCCGAGACGGTCGCTGAAATGGCCGCCGCAGGGGCGGGACACCAGGTTCATAAAGGCGAAGGCCGAGGCCAGGATGCCCGCCTGCACCGCGCTGATGCCGAAGGTGTCGCTGAAGAACAGCGGCAACATGGACACCACCGCCAGCTCGGCGCCGAAGGTCGCCAGGTAGGCCAGGTTGAGTATCGCCACCTGCTTGAACTTGTAGCGGTGGATGCTCGGCACCGGCTTGTGGAACACCTCCTTGTTGACCTTGACGATATGGAACAGCTGCCAGGCGAAGAGGGCGGCCAGACCGGCATAGATGCCGTAGGTCGCGCTGGCGGACAGCAGGCTCACCCCTGCGGGTGACAGCTTCCAGGCCAGCAGGGCCAGGGCGGCGTACAGGGGGATGCTCATCAGGATATAGAGCACGAAGTCGCCCCTGCTGGTCACTTCCATGGCACCGGACTTCTTGGGTTTGAAGTAGGTGGAGCCCTTGGGCGTGTCGGACACGCTGAAGTAGTAGATAAAGGAGTACACCAGGGCGATGGCGCCGGTCAGGCCCAGGGCATAGCGCCAGCCATTATCGCCACCGAACAGCAGGGCGATGGCCGGCAGCACCATGGCGGCGGCGGCGGAGCCGAAGTTGCCCCAGCCGCCGTAAATGCCTTCGGCCAGGCCCACCTGCTTGGCGGGGAACCATTCGGAGATCATGCGGATGCCGATGACGAAACCGGCGCCGACAAAACCCAGCATAAAGCGGGCCAGCGCCATCTGCTCGAAGCTTTGGGCCAGGGCGAAGAAGAAGCAGATCAGGCTCGAAATGCCCAGCAGCAGCGAGTACATCACCTTGGGACCGAACTTGTCCACCAGCATGCCCACCACGATGCGGGCCGGTATGGTCAGGGCCACGTTGAGGATCAGCAGGGTGGATACCTGCTGGCTGGTCAGCCCCATGGAGTCACGGATAAATACCAGCAGGGGGGCGTGGTTGAACCAGACCACGAAGCTGATGAAAAACGCCAGCCAGGTCATATGCAGGATGCGGCTGTTGCCGCTGAAGGATAGAAGCTTGAGTTTTGAAGCAGACATGTAGGTGTTCTCGCAGAGTCCGTTACAACAGTGTTGTACGCACATAAGCCGGAATCATGCCAAGCTGACAATACTTTGTTTTTATTCACTATTATGCTTGAAGGGCAGGGCGGAGGGGCAGCCCGGGAGCACCAAGTTAAGGCGCTCCGGCGGTGGAATGCACAAACAATGTGCAGAAAAAGGTCTATTGCACCAAAGTGGTACCTCTAAAGTGGTACTCTTGCGCCATAAAGGTGCTTATGTACCCTTTTGCCGGTCCCGCCACAGTAGCCAGAGCCGGGTGTCCAGCTCCAACTGGTGATAGGTCGGCTCCATATGGCAGCACAGCTGGTAGAAGGCCTTGTTGTGATCCTTCTCTTTGAAGTGGGCCAGTTCGTGAACCACTATCATGCGCAGGAACTCCGGCGGCGCCTCCCTAAACAGGGCGGCGACGGTAATGCTGTTGTGGGCCTTGAGCTTGCTGCCCTGCACCCGCGACTGATAGGTGTGCATGCCGAGCGCCTGCTTGAGCACGTTGAGCTTGCTGTCGTAGCGTACCTGGCTGAGTTGCGGGCTCTTGCGCAGGTACTGGTTCCTGAGGCCGTTGATATAGTCGTACAGTGCCCTGTCGCTCTGGATTTGATGGCGGGCCGGGTACTTGCGCTGCAGGTAGCCGCCGAGACGGCCGCTTTCGAGCAATTCGCCGGCCTGGAGTTGAATGGTTTCCGGATAACCGGCCAGGTATTTGAGGGTGTTCACCAGAGAAGCCCCGTACTGCATAAACCGAGGCCCATTATACGCCGAAGCCGGGCGGCTTGTCCCCGCCGTGTCAGGCGTAACGCCGGCCCAGGGCCACGCAGGCCACCACGGCCAGGCAGATCCAGATGGCCTGGGCTGAGATCGGCTCGCCGAGCAGCAGGGCGGCGAACCAGAGGGCGCCGAACGGCTGCAGCAGCTGCACCTGACTGACCTGGGTCACGCCGCCCAGGGCCAGGCCCTTGTACCAGAAGAAAAAGCCCAGGAACATGCTGCAGCTGCCGAGGTAGAGGAAGCTCAGCCAGCCGGCCGGGCTGGTGAGGGCCGGTTCGGGGCGGCTCAGCCAGATCAGCGGTGCCAGCAGCGGCAGCGACAGCACCAGCGCCCAGCAGATCACCTGCCAGCTGCCCAGCTCCCGGGTCAGCCGCGCCCCTTCCGCATAGCCCAGGCCGCAGAGCACGCAGGCCAGCAACAGCCACAGATCCGCCAGTTGCCAGTGGCCCTGGGCCTGCTGACCGGCGTAGATCAGCACCAGCGCCGTGCCGGCCAGGGCGCACAACCAGAAGCCCACCTTGGGTCTGTGCCGGTGCAGCCAGGCGCCGGCCAGGGCGGTGCACAGGGGCAGCAGGGCGGTGACCAGCACGCTGTGGGTGGCCGACACCGTTTCCAGTGCGAGGGAGGAGAGGATGGGAAAACCGAACACCACCCCGGCGGCCACCACCGCCAGCCGGGCCCACTGGCGCCGGCTCGGCAGGGACTGACGCGTCGCCAGCAGCAGCAGCAGGGCCAGCGCCCCGCCCAGGCCGGCACGGCCGGCACCCACGAACAGGGCGGGCATTTCCTGCACCGCGATGCGGGTGGCGGGCAAGCCGGCGGAAAACATCATCACCCCGAGCAGGCCCCAGGCCATGCCGAGCAGGGGACGGGTATCGAGGGGAAGGGGGCTGGTGGTCTTCATGGCGGGCTCCGGTTGCTTGCTTTTGGCCAGCTTAGTCGCTTTACTACCGGACAATCAGGACACTTCTTATAAAACCGACCTAAGTGTACAGGTAGCAACGCCATGACAATTTCTGCCGTCGACTGGGCCTTCGACAAGGCCGACAGCCAGCCTTTCGTGGAGCAGCTGGTACGCCACGCCACCCAGGCCATCGGGGAGGGCCGCTGGAAGCCGGGGGAGAAACTGCCTTCCATCCGCGCCCTGGCCGAACAGCTGGAAGTAAGCCGTTTCACTGTGGCCGATGCCTACGAGCGGCTGGTGGCCGCCGGCCTGGTGGTCAGCCGCCAGGGCAGCGGCGTTTACGTGGCGCGCAGCCCGCAAACCCGCCGGCTGGTGCTGGAGGTGGACGCTTCCGCCAGCGCCATGGCCCAGGAGGTGGCGCTGCTGCGCCAGGTGATGGATACCGAGCGCTTCCGCTACAAGCCCGGCAGCGGCTGCCTGCCGGCGGATTGGCTTGGGGATCAGGACATCCGCTCCGCCCTGCGCGAGCTGGCCCGGCAGCCGGCGCCGCTCACCGAATACGGCACCGCTCAGGGCCATCCCGCCCTGCGCAGCCAGTTGGTGCTGCGGCTGGAACAGCTCAATATCCAGGCGGATCCGTCCCAGCTCCTGATGACCGCCAGCGCCTCTCACGGCGTGGATCTGGTGCTGCGCGCCCTGGTGCGGCCCGGCGACCGGGTGCTGGTGGACGATCCCGGCTTCTACAACTTTCTCACCCTATTGCGGCTGGTGGGGGCGGTGCCGGTGCCGGTGCCCCGGCGGCTGGAGGGACCGGATCTGGTGGTGCTGCGCCGAGTCCTGGCCGAACATCGACCGGTGCTTTACATCACCAATTCGGTGCTGAGCAACCCGGTGGGGGCCAGCGTCGGCCGCGGCCGGGCCTACAAGGTGCTGAGCCTGCTCGCCGAGCACCACTGCTGGCTGCTGGAAGACGATATCTACGCCGACTTCGACCCCCAGCAGAGCCTGCGCTATGCCAGCCTGGCCGGCTTCGAGCGGACCCTCTACCTGGGCAGCCTGTCCAAGACCCTGTCGGCGGACTTCCGGGTCGGCTTTATCGCCGGCAACCCGGCGATGATCGCCGAACTCACCGATATCAAGCTGATCACCGGCATGTCCACCTCCATCTCCACCGAGACCATCATGTACCGGCTGCTTACCGGCGGCCGCTACCGCCGCCATGTGGAGCAACTACGGCGGCGGCTGGACGAGGTGCGGGAGCACACCCTGGCACGCTTCGAGGAGATGGGTTTTCGGGTGGAGCTCCGTCCGGCGGGCGGCTTCTTCTGCTGGCTACGGCTGCCGGACGGCATCGGCGCCGGTCGGCTTACCGGCTTTGCGGCGGAGCAGGACATACTGCTGGCGCCGGGCCGTCATTTCAGCCGTCAGCCCGACGCGGACAGCCATATGCGCATCAACATCGCTCATTGCCAGCACGAGGCGGTGTGGCGTGGCCTGGACCAGGCCCTGGAACTGGCCGCTCAGCCCGCGGCCAGCTGAACCTGGATAAACTCGCGCAGGCGCCGGTCCCGGTTTTCCGGGTGTTCCCGGACGCAGGTGGTGCAGTAGTGGCCGCCGCGGGTGGTATAGAAGCGGCAGCAGCCGGCGCGGGTGCGGAAGCTGCGCCGGGCCAGCTCGCGGCCGGGGTGGTCCGGGTCCGGCAGGGCGATGTCGATGAAACCGGTCTTGCGGTTGTACAGCGGGGAGTCGGGGGTCTTGAGCACGGCCAGGGCGAGGGCCTTGGCCCGCGCTTCGCAGCCGAGCCGTTGGCCCGCATGCAGGAAGGCCTGCGCCACCGAGTCCGCTACCAGGCACCAGAGCCCCCGCTCGGGCAGGCCACTGCGGCGGTGCAGCAGGCTCACCAGCGGGGCTAGGTGGGCTTCCAGCCCGAGCCGCAGCCGCCGCTCGGCATCCTCTCCGGCGTCGGCCGGGTAGGGGGCGCAAAAGCGCAACAGCAGGCGCCGGGCGGTGCCTTCTCGGCCGTCATGCCGCCATGAATACTCCTCCATCTTCAGCGCCAGCTGCGCCGGGCCGAACCCGGGCAGCCGCCCGCCCAGCAGCAGCCCCGCCAGGGGCAGGGCCAGGTACCAGGCGTAGCGGCCGAGCAGGAAGGCGCAGCGGGTCTTGAGATCGGTGTCGGGGTAATGGCTGCCCTCGTGTTCGAGCCAACCTTCCAGCAGCTTGGAGCCGGGCGTCATCAGCGCCGCCGCCGGGGTCCAGTCCGGGCCGGCGGCGCCGGCGGACCAGCCGCTTTCCCCCAGCCGGGCCGACAGCTCGGCCAGCTCCTCGGCCAGGGTCGGGAGTGCCAGGGGGATCCGGAGGGAAGGGATTGCCTGCATGGGGTCCTCGTCGGGAAAAGGGCGGCCGGATTGGGCCAGCCTGAATCTGGTGACAAATATTAACGATAATTGTTTTTATTTCAATAGTGGCTTTGGTAGGGCTCTACAGGGGTTTTTATCAGTTCAAGGCGCCGCTTAAAATCTACGGCCGGCCAGGGCTGCGCCTGGGGAACAGGGAGTGCGGAGCGGTGGTGGAGCGAGGCGGTGAATTCGTAGTGGTGGGTGCTCCATAACAATTTACCGCCCTGCCGGCTGGTCGTGAGGATTAAACACTTCCGAACAAGGCGGTGTGGCGGACCCGGCTGTTGCCGACCTCCACTTGTGTCTGTTGTCAATTCTCGGTCATCCCATCTGTGACTGTAGGTAGTTTTCCAGCCCGACCTTATCGATCAAGCCCAGTTGTTTTTCCAGCCAGTACGCATGGTCTTGTTCTGTATCGGCCAGCATCTGTTCGAGGATGGCCCTGCTCTGGTAATCCTTTTGATCCTCGCAGAGCTTGATGGCGCTTTTCAGGGCCTTGTCGACATCGTATTCGAGTTGCAGGTCGTTTTTGAGCATCTGCGGAACATCTTTTCCTACCTTCAGCCCGGCGCGCTGGGTCATGTCCGGTGTGCCTTCGAGAAACAGAATGCGTTCGATCAGCGCCGCCGCATGGCCTTTTTCATCATCGAATTCGTGATCGATACGTTCATACAGCTTGTTCAAGCCCCAGTCCTGATACATGCGGGAATGGATAAAATACTGATCCATGGCCGTTAACTCTCCGGCCAGCAGTTCGTTCAGGGTGCCGATGACTTTCTTGTTGCCTTTCATGTCCAAGTCTCCCTATATCTGTGCCTGCAGGTAGTTTTCGATGCCGACGTCCCGTATCAGTCCCTGCTGGGTTTCCAGCCAGTCGACATACTCTTCCTCGTCTTCAAGAATATCTTCCAGCATTTCCCGGCTGACGTAGTCCCCCTTGGACTCGCAGTAGCCGATGGCTTCGCGCAGCAGGCCCAGTTGTTCCATTTCCAGGGCCAGATCGCACTGCAGCATCTCTTCGGCATGCTCGCCAATCTTCAGCAAGTCGAGTTTCTGGAGGTTCGGCAAGCCCTCGAGGAAGAGCACCCGCTCGATCACCGCATCCGCCTGTTTCATATCCTTGATCGATTTCTTGTATTCTTTTTCATCCAGCTCTTTCAGCCCCCAGTTTTTGAACATACGGGCATGGAGAAAATACTGGTTGATGGAGGTTAGCTCTGCCGTCAGGACCTGGTTCAGATACTCGATGATCTTTTTGTCGCCTTTCATGGAAAGCCTCTCGTGGCAATCGGGGTGAGGGTGTGGTTCTGTCGCAACTCAAAGCCTAGGCGGGAAATCGGAAGATCTCCATCGGATGACGGGGCCGTACGGAAAACACTGGGATGGCACCCTCAAGCCTTGGCGTCCACGAAACAAGAAAAAAGTTCCCTTGCATATTGCAATAGCAAGCCAAATGCCAAATAATACCCAAACAAAAACTATTCTCATTTAATTTAAGGTTTCTTCTCTATGCCAAGGAACAGCGCGCCTTTATTCCCCTTCCTTCATCGTCGCCTCCTTGATGCCCTCATCGATCGGGCTCTGTTGCCCGGCCGTACCTGTATGCCGGAAGGTTTTTTGACGTTCTGACCCATCGCAAAGGACGGGCGGAAGAGGAGGAAGGTCGCTCTTCGCCTGCCCATGGATATCGGCCTTCGGCACAGAGTAAGGATTTATGAGCAAGATGCACAAGGTGTTGGCGATGATGGTGGTGGCCCCGCTGGCGGCGGAAGCCCAGGCCCAGGCGGCGCAGTCCTACGAACTGGATACGGTGGTGGTCAGTGCCACCCGACAGGGGATGGAGGCGAGTGAGCTGGCCCATGCGGTGACGGTGATCGACCGCGAACAACTGGCCACCCAGCTGCAAACCGCCCGCAACCTGGGGGAAGTGCTGGCGAAGACGGTGCCGGGCATGGCACCGGCCAGTCAGACCCTGACCAACTTCAACCAGACCCTGCGCGGACGCAACCTGTTGGTGCTGATCGACGGCATTCCGCAGAATACCAGCCGCAACGTCAGCCGCGATCTGATGAACATCGATCCCGCCAATATCGAGCGCATCGAGGTACTGCGCGGCGGCAGCGCCGTCTACGGCAGCGGCGCCGCCGGTGGCGTGGTCAATATCATCACCCGGCGCAACAAGAACGAAGCCGTGACCAAAGTCGGGGTGCAGAGCTCCTTGTCCCGCGTAACGAGGGACGGCCTGGGCTATCGCGGCGAACAGTCCCTGGGCGGCGGCAACGACACTTTCGATTATGGCTTTAACGTCGCCTGGGAACGCCAGGGGGCGGCCTTCGACGGCGAGGGCTCTCGCATCGCCCCCGAGCCCAGCCAGGGCGACCTGTCGGATACCGACAGCCTCAGCCTGGCCGGCAAAGTCAGCTGGCACCTCGACGCCGGTACCCTGACCCTCTCCGCCAACCACTTCGATGCCGAGCAGGACACCGATTACGCCTCGGATCCGGCGGTCAATGCCTCCGCGCCGGGGGATGCCCGGGCCCGGGCCATCTCCGGGCTGCAACTGGACGAGCAGAACCGCACCCGCAACAGCTTCGTGAACCTGGCCTGGAATGCGGACCAGACCCCGCTGGGAGGGGTGGACGCCCAGCTCTACTACCGCGACTACCATGCCCGCTTCACTCCCTACGATGCGCGCCACCTCGCGGCCTGGGGGAATAACCTGGCGCAGACCTACCTGGACAGCGAAACCCTCGGCAGCCGCCTGACCATCAACTCGTCGCTGAACGACCAAACCCTGCTGCGCTGGGGGCTGGATCTGAGCCGGGAAAAATCGGAGATGCCGATGACCACCTTCGACGGCACGGCCTTCGACAACAGTGGCGGCCTGGTCTTCGTCGATACCGGGGACAAGGTGTTCATGCCATCGCTGACCCAGCGCACCGTCGGCGCCTTCGCCCAGCTGGAATACGACTTCAGCGAGCGTCTGCGGGGCGAAGCCGGTACCCGTTACGAATATGCCAAGGCGTCCTTCGACGATTTCACCACCCTGGGTGGCAACGCCATCGAGGGCGGCGACGTCAGCTTCGACGACGTCCTGTTCAATGCCGGCCTGCTGTACAGCCTGACCGACAGCATGGAACTCTACGGCAACTTCTCCCAGGGCTTCGAATTGCCGGATCTGGGCCTGCAACTGCGTATCGCTCCCGCCGGGTTCAATGTGAACGACTCCCAGCTCAAACCGGTCAAGAGCAACAACTACGAGCTGGGCTGGCGGGGGGACTGGGGCGATACCCAGGGCAGCCTGGCCCTGTTCTACAGCACCTCGGATCTGGGGCCCGTCGCGACGCAGAATTTTGCGTTCGTTCAACGCCGGGCCAAGGAACGGATCTACGGGGCGGAAGCGACCCTGGATCACCGGCTCAACGAACAGTGGCAACTGGGCGGCCTGCTGACCTGGATGGAAGGCGAAAGCTACAACGAGGCGGCGGGGGAGTGGAAGGCGCTCAACGGCTACCGTATCCCGCCGCTGCAGGTACGGGCCTATGTGGAGTACCGCCCCTATCATCAGTGGTTCCACCGACTGCAGGCCAACTACAGCGGTTCCCGGGACGACGCCTTCAAGGATCAGGTGGGCTTCGGCAGCCGCAAGGTCGACAGCTACACCACCCTGGATTACAGCACCCGTTATGACCTGGGCCGGCACGGCTTTAACCTGGGGGTGGAAAACCTGCTGAACAAGGATTACTACCAGGTTTATGGCCAGTTGCTGCGGGATAGCAATAACACCAGCCATATCCCCGCCAGCGGTGCGACCCTGAAGCTGGGTTACCAGTACCGGTGGTAAAACGGATTTTCCTGCCGCTGCTGGTGCTGCTGCACCTGCCGGCGTGGGGCGAAACGGCGGCCGGGTGCCGCCTTTTGTCCCATGCCATGGGGGAGAGTTGCGTACCGGAACAGCCCCGGCGGGTGGCGGTGCTGGATACCGGTGAGCTGGACATGGCCCTGGCGCTGGGGGTGACGCCCATCGCCGCCACCACCCCCTATCAGGTCGGGCAGTTTCCCGCCTACCTGGCGCTGGCTGCGGCGCCGGTGTCGTTGGGGGTGGTGCAGGAGCCGGATCTGGAACGCCTGATGCGGCTGCAGCCCGACTTGATCCTGGGCAGCCGATTGCGCCATGGCCGGCTGTATCCCCTGTTGTCCGGCGTGGCGCCCACCGTGTTCAGCGAGAGCGTCGGCGCCGGCTGGGCGGAGAATTTCCGTCTCTTCGCCCGGGCCCTCGATCGCGAGCCGGAGGCGGAACGGCGGCTCGCGGCCATCGATGCCCGCTGCCGGCGCATCGCCACCCTCCATGCCCGCAAGGGCCATCCCACCCTGTCGTTGGTACGCTCGATGCAGACCCATGTCCGGCTGTACCTGCGCGACTCCTTCGTCGGCAGCCTGCTGGTACGTTGCGGGCTGGACCGCCCCGCGTCCCAGGCGGGCGGCGGCTTCGCCCGGCAACTGGCATCGCCGCGTCATATCGACGCCCTGGATGGCGACATCATACTGCTGAGCGAGTACGCCCCCGGGAAAGGTTCCCTGATCCGGCGCTGGCAGGATTCCGCCTTCTGGTCGCGGCTCGACGGGCGGCTCTACGAGGTAGATGACGGCTACTGGATGCTGGGCATAGGACCGCTGGCGGCGGAAAGGATATTGATGGATCTGGAGCGGATTATCGATGACTACCCACCCCGTTAGCCAGTGGCGGCGCTGGCTGCCGCTGGCCGTGTTGCTGCTGTTGCCGTTGGCCTTGCTGAGCGGCGAAGAGGGGCTGGGAGGGCCCGTATGGCGCTGGCTGCTGGGCGAGATGGCCCCCATCGATTACCTGGTGTTCACCGAGTTGCGGTTGCCCCGGCTGCTGGCGGCCTTGCTGATCGGCGCGGCCCTGGGCACCGCCGGTTGCCTGCTGCAGCGGTTGACTCATAACCCCCTGGCCAGCCCCGGCCTGCTCGGGCTGAACCAGGGTGCGGCCCTGGGACTGGTGTGCCTGCTGATCTCTCCCTTGCCCTTTACCCTGTGGCATGCCGGCCTGGCGGCCCTGGGTGGAGCCGCCCTGGCCATGGCGCTGGTGTTCGGCGTGGTCAGGTTGGCCACCGGCCGACTGGCGGCCGACAGCCTGCTGCTGTTCGGTGCCCTGCTCAGCACCCTGCTCGGCAGCCTGGGGACCATACTGCTGCTGCTGGATCAGCATGCGCTGGACGTGATCCGTTTCTGGCTGGCAGGCTCCCTGGCGCTGGTGGTGCCGGCCCAGCTTCCTGCCCTGGCCGCCGTGGTCTTTCCCGCCCTGCTGCTGGCGCTGCTGTGCGGCCGGCCGCTGGAGATACTGGAAACCGGGGGCGACACCGCCCGCAGCCTGGGGCTGAACCCCGTGTTGGTGCTGCTGGCGGTGTCGGCCATCGTGCTGCTGCTGACGGCGGCCTCGGTGGCGGTGAGTGGCCCCATCCTGTTCGTGGGCCTGGTGGTGCCCCACATGGCCCGTTTCTGGCTGGGCGATCGGCTGCACCGGCAACTGCTCGGCGGCATGGTGCTGGGGGCCGGCCTGCTGGCGGCGGCGGATGCCCTGGTGCTGGCCGTCGACGAGCAGGACCGGCTGCCGCCGGGCATGGCGCTGGCCCTGTTGGGGGTGCCCTGGTTTATGTGGCAGGTGAGGCGGAGGTACTTCGAGCGATGACACGCCATCTGAGCCGGTACGGTTATCTGTGGCTGCTGCCGCCGGTGCTGGCCTGGTGCCTGTTCAACGGCAGCGTCGACACCCTGTCGCTGCTGCTGGTGCCGGAGCATCGCAGCCTGATGCTGCAACTGATCGGCGAGCTGCGCCTGCCGCGGGTGCTGACCGCGGCACTGGTCGGGGCCGGACTCGGGCTGGCGGGGCTGCTGCTACAGACTCTGTCCCGCAACCCGCTGGCCGATCCGGGCATCATCGGCATCAACCAGGGAGCGGCGCTGGCGGTGGTGCTGGCGTTGCTGCTGGTGCCCGGTCTTCCCCCCCAGTGGTTGCCGTTGCTCGGGCTACTGGGCGGACTGGCCAGCATGGCCCTGCTGTGGTGGCTGAGCCGAGGCACGGCGGCCGTGGCCCTGATCCTGATGGGAATAGGTCTGAGCAGCCTGCTGAGTGCCCTGATCGGCTGCCTTCTGATCCTGGCCGACAGCCAGCAGATCGCCATGGTGATGACCTGGCTGGCAGGCAGCTTTGCCGGCAGCCATGGCGAGTTGGCGCTCACCACCCTCGGCTGGGCGGCCCTGCTGCTGCCCGCCGGCTGGCTGCTGTGTCGGCAACTGGCGCCGCTGCTGCTCGATCCCCTGAGCAGCCGCATGCTGGGGACCCCGGTCGCCCGGCTGGAAAGCCTGTGCCTGCTGCTGGCCTGCGCCCTGAGCGCCATGGCGGTGGCGGCGGCCGGTACCCTCGGCTTCGTCGGCCTGCTGGCGCCCCACCTCGCCCGGGCCCTGCATCCGCCCCAGCCCGGCAAGCTGGCGCTACCGGTGATGGGCTACGGCGCCCTGCTGACCCTGTTGGCCGACTGGCTCGGCCGCAGCCTGTTTGCGCCGGTTCAATTACCGGCCGGCTTGATGCTGGCCCTGCTGGGGGTGCCGGTATTTGTGCTGTTGCTGCTCTGGCAACAACGTTTGCGAGGAAGATAAGTGATGAACGAGGATGCCATCCGGGCCGAGGGCCTGAGCGTCGGCTACCGTGGCCAGCCGCTGATCGAGCGGCAGAACGTGGCGATACCGGCGGGCCGCATCACGGTGCTGCTGGGGGCCAACGGCTGCGGCAAGTCGACCCTGCTCAAGACCCTGGCCGGCTTGCAGCCTTGCCAGGCAGGGCGCATCCGGATAGGGCGGGAGGAGCTCGCCGCCATTCCGGGGCGCCGGTTGGCCCGCCGTCTGGCGTTCCTGCCCCAGCATCCTGCCGCGCCCGATACCCTGACCGTGGCGGAACTGGTGATGATGGGCCGTTATCCCTACCGCCGTCCCCTGTTGCCGCCGGCCCCGGCGGACCATGGGGCGGTGGCCGAGGCGCTGCGGCAGACGGACATGGCGCCCCTGGCTGAGCGCCGCCTTTCCGCCCTGTCCGGCGGGCAGCGGCAACGGGCCTGGCTGGCCATGGTGCTGGCCCAGCAGACCGGGATCCTGATGCTGGACGAGCCGACCAGCTACCTGGATCTCAGCCACCAGTACGAGCTGCTCAACCTGCTCCGGCGGATGAACCGGGAGCAGGGCAAGACCCTGGTGCTGGTGCTGCATGATCTGAACCAGGCCTTCGAGTTCGCCGACCATCTCATCTACATGAAGCAGGGCAGGCTGGTCGCCGAAGGCTCGCCGGAACAGACCGCCACCCCTGAACTGGTCGACACCATCTTCGGCCTGCACTGCGACATCCAGCCCCATCCCCAGGCCGGCTGCCCGCTGCTGATCCCCCTGGCCGGATGCCGCTAGCCGCTAGCCGCGCCGAAAGCGGCAAGGAAACGGCGGGGGCAGCGGACATTCTCCTCTCACCGGCAGGCAACCCGATGCACCGGGTTGCCTGTTTTTCCTGCATTCAGCTCTGTAGCAGGCTCAGGGAAATATTGCAGGTCGGCAGGGGGCCGTAAAAGACATGCCTGGTGCTCTTGGGGGGAAACAAGCGACCCTGGAGGGAAAACTCCCGTACTATCCATGGGGTGACCTGCATCGTTGGATGGGTACTGATAAAATCCACCTCGCTGTAATCCAGCAACAGGCAGGGAATACGCTTCAACTGCAGGCGTAATGCCGCCGTTCTCCGGTGATGCCCATCCATGATGGAAAGGCTGTCCTTGTCCAGGGTTACGGGTATCCGCCAGATTTTTTCGTCCGCTATTTTGTCGACCAGCCAGTCGACCTGCTCGGTATAGACCTCCTCGTTGGGCCGGATGGCATCGATATCGACCAGGGTTATCGGTTTTGCACACAGCATGATCAGTGCTCCTCGGTAAAAAACAGTTGCCCGCCCTGATGGTAAATACGCGTGGGGTGCGGGTGGCTCAGGAAGTCGTGATGCGAGATATGCCAGCCATAAGCCCCTGCCTGTTCGAACAGGACAAGGTCCGCCACACGCAGTTGTTCGACCTCTACCTGCTGGGCAAGCACATCCTTGGGAGTGCAGAGTTCCCCGCACAGGGTGATGTTCTGCCGCGTTACGCCGGGACGGGGGCAGGGCCATGGCCATGACTCCGTCGGCAAGACCTGGAAGGGGTGGTTGTGTTGCCAGGAGGAGGGCAGACGGAACTGGTGGCTGCCACCGCGAAGAATGGCGAAATGTTCATTGTGGCTGCGCTTGATGTCCGTCACTTCGGTCACGTAGCAACCGCATGTCGCACTGACGAAACGTCCGCATTCCATTGCCAGGCTGAAGGTGATGCCGCCGCTCTCCAGCAGTCTTGCCAGTCCGCGGCAGTAATACGGCCAGTCGAACTGACGGCCAGCGGGGGCGTAGTCGATGCCGATGCCGCCACCGATATTGAGGACTTCTACCGGCAGGCCATAGCGCCGCTGCCAGGACTGGGTGAGCTCGATATAGCGGCGGACCAGCACCAGATGGCTATGGGCATCCAGGTTGTTGGATATCGAATGGAAATGAAAGCCGACACAGCGGATGTTTGAATAGGGGCCCAAGCTGTCCAGGATTTCCTCGATCTCATGCTGATCGATGCCGAACTGGGTCGGCTTGCCGGCCATCTGCAGGGTGGCGTCGGGCAGGGTGAAGCGGGGGTTGACCCGCAGCAGCACCTTCACCGTTTTGGCCGCCCTGGCGGCCAGGGTATTCAACCGGACCAACTGGAGGCGGCTCTCGATATGGTAGAGCTCGACATCCGCGGCCAGGGCGCCCTCCAGTTCCGGCTCTGTCTTGCCCGGACCGCCGAAGGCGATGGGGCTGGCGGGCGCAGCGCGGCGGGCCTTGCGCACCTCTCCCAGCGAGGCGACTTCAAAACCATGGATGTGCGGGGCCAGGGTCTTCAGCACCGGTATGTCGGAGTTGGCCTTGATGGCGTAGTAGAAGCGGACATTTTCTGGCAGTTCGCCGACGATCGATTCTATTCGCTGCTCGAGGTGATCGAGGTCGTAATAATAGGCGCAGGCCGGCGAGTCCTGCCCCGCCAGATAGCGCCGGAGCGGTTCGATGGAAAAAGGCAGGGTCATGATATTTCCTTGTGGGTTTGGAGATGAGCCTGGTGAGCCCGGCGCATGATGCCCCTGTCGTCACCGAGCACAAACATGGAGACACCTTGCCGACGCCAGTGCCGGATGGCTTGCGGGTCGCGCGGCAAGGCACAGAATACCTTGCCGGCCGACCGGGTGATGGCATACATCCGCTCGATGGCCGCGCGCACCTCGGGGTGTTGGGTTTGCCAGTGCAGCCCCAGGGACTGGGACAGATCCGCCGCCCCTTCCAGGACGACGTCGACGCCGTCGACCCCGGCGATGGCAGCAAGATGGTCGAGCCCTTGCCGGCTTTCGATCATCACCACCACCAGGGTGTCGGCTGCCGCATCCAGGGTATATGCCGCCAGGTCGTCGGCGCCGTAACGGCTGGCCCTGGTCGAGTTCAGCCCCCTCTGCCCTCGCGGGGCATAGTGGCAGAGCTCGACGGCCTTCCTTGCCTGGTCGGCATCCTCGACGCGGGCAAAGACGATGCCCGCCGCCCCGGCATCGAGCAGGGGCACCACCAGGTGCGGTGCCCGGGGCGGCACCCGCAGCAGGACGTCCAGGCGCTGCGCCCGTGCCGCCAGTATCATCGTTTCCACCTGCTCGGGGCTGATCAGGGTGTGTTCCAGATCGATGATGACAAAGTCGTACCCCGCCACTGCAAGTTGCTCCAATGCGACGGCAGAGGGGATGGAGCAAAACAGGCCGAAACATGCTTCACCGGCAAGAATGCGGGTCTTGAGGGAACTAGTGGCCATGATGGTGTTCCTCCCTGCATAGCGGATTGGCGACCGGCATCACCCGCAGCCTGACTTCCGGCAGGAAACGGCGGCTGGCCAGTTGCTCGACATCGATACTGTCGGCAAAGAAGTCGAACAGCCGGAAACGCGGGGCGAGATCAGGGTGGCTCGATTGGTATTGCCGTACGACACGCCTTGCCAGGGCCCAGAACTCCTGCTCTGCAAAGTGGTAGTGATGCGCCAGAAACCAGGCCAGTTCGGCAAGGTTGACAAAGCACAGGGCGTCCTGGGTAAAGTCCCGTAACTCGTTGGCGTCGTCCGTTTCCAGAAACGAATTCGGGTTCACCCGGGCGTGGGCCTGTGGCGCGTCGGTGAGCGCGGGAAGTTGGGCGGCATCGCGGAGCAATGATTTGCTGTAACGCACGCCGTCATGGAAATCCTTCAGCGCCACCCTGACAGGCATGCCCTGCTCATGCACCAGCAGCATATTCTGGGCATGGGACTCCAGCGCGGTGCCGTGATACCAGAGCATGTGCATGACCGGCAGATAAACACGTTCGAGCAGGGCGGTCAGCCAGGTGTCGATGCCGTATTGCCGGACCCAGGGATCGATAAGCGGTCGCCGGTCGATGTCGAGCTGAACCAGGGCGGTCACCGGGGTGGCCGACTGCCGCTCCGACAGATGGCGGTAGATGCTTTCACGCCAGATGCAGGCGAGAGCGCCATACTGCTTCTGCAGCGGGGCGGGGGGCGTGACGCCGATGCCGGCGATCTCGCGCAGTATAATGGGTTTGCTGTCCTCCGGCAGGCGGTCGTCGGTCTGCACCAGCTGCCACAGCCAGTCGCTGATCCTGGCGGCATTGCTGACGGTATGGGGAGCGAGCACCCGGGATGTGGATGTATTCAGCAGGCTCATGGCCAGTTTCAGCGAGGGGGCACCCAGGTCGCTGATGTCGGACAGGGTCCGGATGGACTGCTGTGGCAGGTAGTCCGGGCCGGTGACATCCAGCTTGATGATCCTGGCCCGGGTGAGCATGTCCTGGTAAAAAACCTGGATGACCTTGCGCCACTGCCAGGGATGAACGGCAAGCAGTACCATGTCTTCCGGTTTGTTGCCCGCGGCGCGGATCTGGCGGTGAATGGCACCGTGTTCCTCGCACGAGAAATGCTGGCGGTACAGGGCCTCCAGGCTGGTGGACCGGCTGACTCCCAGATGGGCCAGTGCTCTGTCGACGGCCAGCCAGACAAGGGGGAAGCCGGCCGACAGCTCCGGGCCGTACAGTTTGTTTTCATCCAGATCGAAACCCACCCGGGACTTGAAGCTGGGGTGGTACAGGTGGCCGTTGTTGATGCGCGCCTCCTGCTCGAAATAAGGCAGCTCGCGCAGGGGCGTGACGGTGCTGTGCTGCAGTGTCTGGGCATGCTTGACCAGGGTCTCCGTGAGTTCCTGGTGGAATTGCTGCCAGCGTTCGGCATCGGCCTCCACTATCCGGCCGATATCTTCCATGAGTTGTTTGAGTGACACCGGGCCGGCCTGCCCGGATTCCCACCGCTGTACGGAGTCCGGCCGGATCCGGATCCGAGCGAAGCTGGCGCTGGCCCTGGCCTGGCACCGGTAGCTCAGGGTCGCCGACACGGGAATGAGCAACTCGTCCTGTTCATGCCGGCAGGGGAGGGCCTGCTCGTACAACAGGGCTTCGAGCAGCTGATAGACGACGCGCTGCTCCGCCTGCCGGTAGGCGGTGGCATCATCCGTCTCGGCCAAGGGGGTGAGGCCACGATAACGATAGGCACGGAGGGGGTTGGGAATATTGACCCAGGCGGGGGTTTCCCCGGTGCCGTTAAAGGTGCTCAGCATATTGGCTTTTGCCGGCAGAGACCGGGCCTGCAGCAATTCCCGGACGTAGCTTTGGGCCCGGCCATCGAGGTTCGCGTCGGCCAGTGCCTGCCCGGTCGTCTGCCAGAGCCGGGCTTCACTGACCGGAAACGCCCTGGCCAGGGCGCCGATCAGGTGGGCGATGTGGTTGACCACGAGATAGTACTTGAAGCGGAACCAGGCTTCGTCGGCGGAGTACCACACCGAGCTTTCCGGGCCGACGGCGGTGCAGCGTGGCGCCAGCATGGAATTGCTGGCGACGCTCACCCCCTCCATGTCGCGTACCACGAGCTGGACGGGGGTGCCCTGGCGAAACCGCATCAGGCTGTTCTGCAGGTGGGCTTCGAGGCTGATCCCGGTGGTGGCAAACAACTTCAGGGCCGGCAGCAGCGAGACGTTTGTATATTGGCGCCACCAGTCGGCAACGAATGCAGCGGTGATATCGTTACCGGCCATCTCGGCAGCTTGTCGCACATAATGAGCAAGCGGCAGCGCTCCGGTTATCGGGCACTCTTCCACCAGGCTTCCCAGGATCCGGGTCTGCTTGAGTTCCTCGTCTTCCAGGCCAGCCCGATAAATGATACCGAAAGCGGCCTCCAGCCCCGCCAGCTCCAGAGTCTGGGCGGCCAACTCGGGCAACAGGCGCAGGGTGTCGTCGGTTTCCTCCGCTGCCAGCTGGTTCAGCAGGCGGCTGGCGTCGATCGCCCGGATCATTTGCTCAGGTGGATTGTTGCGGATGAAGTTGGTGATGCGTACATCCAGGGAAAGCTTGAGGAACAGCTTGCTTTCCGGCATCCATACGGTACGAACCGAAGAGGTTGGCCAGGCCACTTGCCCCAATGGACCGAGCGAAATAATTCGCTCTTGTCCGAGCTGCTGACGAACCTCGGGTTGATCCAGCAGGAAATTGGCCTGCCAGGGATGGCAGGGAATCAGCCGGTACTGTCCGACCCTTGTTCCCAGCAGTCTCTCTGCATCCTGGCGCGCCGCCGGATCGAGCAACTGGGAAGCATCGGCACCGCTGGACAGGGTTCGTACCAGCTCCGGCACCACGGCGAAGTAGTGGAGCTTGAACGAAGCGCCCAGTTCGGGGTTGTAGCGTTTCATGTCTTCTTCCGAAAAACCCATGCTGGCTTTCGAGGTCACGTGGAAGGGATGCCCGAGCAGCATGCCTTGTTCCGCGGCGGTAAAATCTTCGGTTACCGACAACACTGCAGCCTTTTTTTTTCGGACATCCAGGAAAAAACCGGACTTTTCGACGCTATTGCACATTTTTTCGTACAAGGCGGCTGCACTCTGTTGGTGCTCTGCCCCTTGACCTGCGTTCAAGGACAGTTGCGCGCAGATCAGCCTCAGCAAGGGCCGGATCTCGTCCAGCTTCTCGGTCATATCGGCTCCGTTTTGCTGCAGCACGAAGGTAGAGCCATAGCGATGATAACCGGTCAGGGAAAGGTGGCTGATGGTGCCGTACAGGACCTTGTTTGACGCGGTAAAGTGATAGGCAAAGCCAAGGTCCCCATCGCTTATCTCCAGTTGTTCGGCATGAGGGTTGTCCTGGTATGAAACCAGGTGCTGATGGATGTCGAGGCCGGTCTCTCTGAAGAAGGTGTTCAGGTACTGTTCGACGAGTTTGTTGTGCCAACGACTGTCGATTGTTGACGTCATAATTTGGTTGCCTCTGTACAGGTTGAATAGGTGAAGTGTTTGTTGGTGATCAGCAGGAGGCTGGCGGCAAGGAAAAGGCCGGCGCTGACCGCCATGGCGCCACTGGCTTGAAAGAGCGGATAGACGGCCGCCACGGCGAGTGGGCCTATCAGTTGCCCTGCGACCAGTATGCTGTTGGCGGTTCCAATCGCCTGCCCCTGGTGACCGGCGTTGACCTGGTTGCTGATGACATAAATGACCGCCTGGGTGAGGGCGGCCAGGCAGAAGCCCTGTATCAGCCGAAGGAAGGCGAGCAGCCATAAACTGTCCGCATACAGCATGGCCAGGATGGCCCCGCCGCATCCGGCCGATGCCATAATAAAGCTGTCCCGGGCTTCGCCCCGGTCGTTACGTTTCCCCCAGTAGCTTCCGGCCAGGAAAGTCGCGGCCCAGGCCAAAGCATGGAGTACCCCGGTGGTGGTTGCGGGGGGAAAGAGCAGGTTGCCGAGCTCGCTGACATAAAGAGCAAAGCAGGTGACCAGGGCAAAGGCTCCACCCTGTGCCAGCGCCCCTGCCGCCAGCCATGAAAGGGTGCGCCACTGGTAGAACCAGCGTTTGAGTAACGGCGGCTCCGGTTTGTCTTGATGGCGGGAATGGGCCGAGATGTCATGAAGGCAAAGCGCGGCGGCAACGAGGGCGATGCAGGTCATGGCCGCGGTCATATTGAGCAAGGACTCCATTCCCCAGCGGTCCATGAACAGCCCTCCGAGCAGGGGGCCGCTCAGGCAGGCCAGTGCCACGGCGCTTTGTAATCGCCCCAGCAGCATGCCCTTGCCGGAGGGCTCCGCCATATGAGCGGTATAGGCGGTGATGACGAGGGAAATACCGCAGAAGCCAAGCAGCAGCCGGGCGGCAAGAAACTGGGCCAGGGTGCCGGCGAAGGACATCAGCAGCAACGACACGCAGAACCCGCCCAATGCCAGGAACAGGATGGGGCGATATCCCCAGCGGTCGGCCAGGCGTCCGAGCAAGGGAGCCGACAGAATGCCGCCGATGGCGGGAGCGGCCAGGGCGATACTGGACCAGATCATGGTGGCATTCGTGTCGCCCGCCAGCTTTTCCAGATACAACGGCATGACCGGGATCAGGACCATGACCCCGAATGTCGCCAGAAACTGGCAGCACAAGAGGACATAGATAACGCTAGGATGCTTCATGCACTCGTTCTGCCGTCAGGGGCCGGGGTGTCGGGAGCGGTAGCAGGGGGTTGCGGATACTTCCCATGCCGCTTGGCATGCCTGTCGAAGCGCCGTGCTGCGTTAGCAAGGGGCCGAGCACCTGCTTGAAGGGCCAAACCCTGGCGTTCAACAGACTGTCGGACAAGATGCGACCGAGTTCCTTGTCCTGAAGTGCTGCCGCGTAGTCTTCGAGACAGGTCCGGACCCAGCGCCAGAAATCTGCTTCGGTACGGGTACTGTGCCGGAGTACGGCCAAGGCGATAGGGTACAGATTGACCTGCAGGCCCAGTGTCGTGAAGTAGGCAAGCAGCTCCTCCATGGATGTCAGCACCAGAGAATTGGGTGTCGTCCAATCGATCTGATAATCCGGCCGCGGTAATCCCAGCTGTGTGAGCCGGGCGGGGCAGACCCTCAGGGTGTCATGGTCCCGGAGTACAAAGCCGTGTAACTGACTGTGTCGATAGCGTGCAAGCACGTTCTGGCCATGACATTCCGGCATCACGCCGTAACACCACAGGTCCAGGAAGGTGTTGATAAAACAGCGGCTCAGGTCCTTGACGGCTTGCCAGGGGGAGGTATCTCCACCCAGGAGCCGCGGCCAGATCGATTCATGCGGATAACTCAACGCCGACATGGCGAGCAGGCGGGTTGAAGAGGCATCGTCGAGCGGTGGCAGAAAACGGATCTGACAACCCAGGAGGCCCGGATTCTTGACCAGGGGTTGCTCCCGTCCGGCAACCCACCAGTGATGCTCGTCGCATAGGGTGATGGCCGATGCCAGGGCACTGTCCCGCTCCAGGATCTGCGTCAACAGGTGGCAGGCCTCATCGCCATTGATCAGGTAGCGGGGCGGCATGGAACGGATCGCCCCCAGGGTACTTGCGCTGGTGGAAAGCTTGATATGCATCCCTTCATTTCTCACACTCGTCAGGGTGCGCAGGGAGGAAGTGGGGGAGCCGGTCGCGGTGGTGAAGATCAGATCCACGGCGCCGAAGGTATTGCTTTCCGACAACAAGAGCCGATGCTGGGTGGGAAGCAGGGGCAAGGCGACGTAACCGGGCGCCAGGTGCAGAAGGCGGACACTCAGCGCCGCCTGCTCCTCTTCAGTCAGCAGCAGCTCGGCCGGCGGCCGGGACTGTTTGCTCAACAGGCTGCCGGGAGGCAGAGCCCACCAGTGAAGCCGTGGCGCATCGGTGACCAGTTGGGCGAGCGCGCCTTTCGCGTGGGCAAAGGGATGGAAGGGGCGATCGGCCATCATGGCGAAGCATTCGCTGGCCGCCAGGGGCGACGTGGCGATATCGTGGGCCGATTGAAGCAGGTTGGGCAGGTACTCGAGAAAATCGAAGCATTCCTGCCACCATTGCACCGCCCGTTCCCGGCCCGCTTCGGGCCACCAGGACGCCTGCACCAGATAGGACATGACTTCCCGGGCGGGGATTCGGCATCGCGTACCCTGCCTTTCGTCTTGCAGGCGGACATCGTCATCCTGTACCCGATAGGGCCTTAGCCCCTCTTGCATCCGGCAAGAGAAGCCAAGGCTAATCGCGTCGTTGAGCCGGACGGACAGCACTGCGCCGGAAAAGAGCAGGCTGTCGCAAAAGCCGTCGAGGTTCTCCATGTAAAGCGCGTCGACAAGCTTTTGCAGTTGGTCCGTATAGAGTTGCCTTAACATAAGCGCTTCCTAGAACAGTGGCAGTTCGGTACCCGCGTTTTTGCTTTCTGCTGCCTGATAGAACCAACGGGCGCAGACAATGTCATCGATGGCCATGCCCATGGGGTTGAGCAGTATGATTTCATCATTGCTGTGCCGGCCCTGCACCTTCCCGAGGACGATCTCGCCCAACTCGGCATGCAGCTGTTCACGGCTGAACAAGCCCTCTTCAACCAGCTGGTTGATCACCTTTTTCTCGCGATTGGATTGATCCCAGTCGTCGACGATGACTTTGTCCGCTTTCAGGAAGACATCCCGCTCTATATCCATGATCGAAATATTGGAAATAAAGCAGCCTTTTTTTATCCAGTCGAAGGGGATATAGGGTTTGTCGGAAACGGTACAGGTCACCAGTACATCGGCTTGTTCCACCGCGGAACGGGCCGAGTCGTGAATGATAAAACCGACTCCCGGGTATTTGGCGGCAAACTGGCTGATCAGGTTATCGGCGGCGGCCTTATTGATATCGTACAAATGGACGGTGTTAATCTGCTCGTATTGTTCGAGCAGTGTTTTCACCTGCATCTGCGCTATGGGCCCGCATCCGATGATGGAGATATCGGAGAAACCGCTTCTGGCCAGATATTTGGTCGCCACCCCGGTAATGGCGGCGGTACGCATGGCGCTGATAAGGCTGCCCTCCATGATCGCCACGGGGTAATTTGTTTGCGCGTCATTCAAAATAATGAGGGCGCTGGCTCGTGGCAGATTGAAGCGGCTGGGGTTATGTTGTCTGGAGCCGATCCACTTTATGCCTGCTATCGGATTATTCCCTCCCAAGTAGCAAGGCATGGCGATGATACGATCGGCAATATGGTCGGCACCCGGCCAGCGTAAATAGGGTTTTAACGGCTGAATAAAATGTCCCCCGGCATGAAGCCTCAATCCTTCCTCAATCGCTTCGATAAAGGCGTTGCTGTGGTTTGCGCCCAGGCCGAGCAGATCCGACTGGCCGAGGTAGCGGAGTTTGACTTGATGGCTCATGAATATGTTTCCTTTGTATTAAGCGATCTTTCTTTGGAGAGGAGGGGTGTTATCAAAATGACGCTGTCTGACCATATCGAACCAGTCTTGGTCATAGACCAGGTCGAGGTAGCGTTCACCACGGTCCGGCAGCAGTGTCAGGACGCACTTGCCGTCGGGGATGTCGGGCAGCAGTTTACCGATGGCGGAAACCGACGAGCCGCTGGATCCGCCGGCGAGGATCCCTTCTTTTTCAAGAAGTTCTCTACATCCCAAGGCTGATTCGTAATCATCAACGTAGATGACGCTGTCCACTTCTTCGGGAGAGAGCAACTCGGGGATGCGGCTTGCTCCTATGCCCGGTATTTCTCTGGGAGAGGGTTTACCGCCAAACAGGACAGAGCCTACAATGTCGACGGCGATGACTTTCATGGCTGGGAAGTTTTCCCTGAGGCGGCGGGATACACCCATCAATGTTCCGGATGTGCTCGCCCCTATCACCAGATAGTCAATATCCCGGTCCGTCTGCCTTAGAATTTCATCCGCTTCCCCATGATAGTGACTGCGCCAGTTGTCGGGGTTGGCATATTGATTTATCCAAACCGAATTGGGGATTGACAGTAGAAGCTGTTTGACTGTGTTTATCCGGGTAAGCAGATAGCCATCGTTCTGGTCTTTTTCTGTTACAGAGACGATATTGGCGCCATACAGCCTGAGCATTTTCATATTGGTAGGCGATATCTTGGGGTCCACCACGGCGGTGAAGGGCAATCCTTTTAACTTGCAGGTCATGGCGAGGGCGATAGCCAGATTGCCGGAGGAGCTTTCGATGATATGGCTGCCGCTGCTGATGGTGCCGGCCTGAATACCGGCTTCGAGCATATATTTGGCCGGTCTGTCTTTGATACTGCCGCCGGGATTCATCATTTCCATTTTTGCCAGAACGGTGACCCCCTCCCGAGGGAAAAGTCGTGACAGACTGACAAGCGGAGTATTACCTACACAATCCGTAATGTTTTTGCAGATCATCGTTGAGCCTCCTGAAAAGTGGCTTCTATACTACATAAATGATAATCACTATCAACATCATTTTTATTGTGGTTTTGGGGTTGCTATTGGAGAGATGGCGGTGTGGCTTATTGCCTTAGGCGGTATTTAGGGAAGAAGTCAGAATGGATGGGAGCAATCATTGATGACGATGATATCGCTGCTTTGAGTTTAAAACTCTGCCGAGAGAGGCCGGACACAAGCAGGCCACATGCCGCCTTGCCGGGCAGTCATGTGGCCTGCAATGAATTGCCGGCGCTCAGCCTGCGTGCCAGCCGCCGCCGAGGGCCTTGAACAGGTTGAGGGCGCCGTCCAGCCGGTTCTGCCGCAGGCTGGCCAGTTGCTCTTCGGCACCGAACAGGGTGCGCTGGGCATCGAGCAGGGCCAGCAGCTCGTCGGCCCCTTCCCGGTAGCGGGCCTCGACCAGGCGCAGGCTTTCCCGGGCCTCCTCGACGATCAACTGCTGCTGGGCTTCCTGGTCCCGGTACAGGGCGGCGTTGCCGAGGGCGTCTTCCACTTCCTTCAGGGCGGTGAGGGCGGCCTTGCGGTAGTTTTCGGCCAGCTCCCGCCGGCGGGACTCGGTCAGCCTCACCTGGGCGCGCAGCCGGCCACCGTCGAACAGCACCTGGCCGAGCGAGGCCCCCAGGCTCAGGGTGCGGCTGGGATCCGCCAGCGACAGCAGGGCGTCGGTAGCCAGGCCACCGCTGCCGGTAAGCTGCACCGAGGGCAGCAGGGCGGCGCGGGCCGCCGCCAGGTTGGCATCGGCCGCCAGCAGCGCGGCCTCGGCGCTGGCCAGGTCGGGGCGGCGGCTCAGCAGCTCCGACGGCAGGCCGGGGCCAACCGCCGGGATGGATAGTGCCATCAGCGAGCCGGACTCCGTCTCGAACGACTGGGGCGTGTGACCCAGCAGTATGGCCAGGGCTGAGCGGGTCTGGCGAGCCTGCTCCCGCAACGGCAGCAGGGTTGCCTCCTGGCCCAGCACCACGGTGCGCTGGCGGCGCAGGTCGCTCAGGGCCGCGGCGCCGTAGCGGTACTTGGCGTCCACTATGGCCAGGTTGTCCCGGGCCAGCTCCAGGTTGCGCTCGTTGATGCGGATGCGTTCCTCGGTGGCGAGCAACTGGAACCAGGCGCTGGCCACGGCGGCGGTGAGGGTCAGGCGGGCGCTCTCGAAGTCGTGGCGGCTGGCGTCGAGGTTGGCGTCGGCGGCCAGTCGTTCGGCCCGGTTCTTGCCCCAGAGATCCAACTCGTAGCCCAGGTTCAGCCCCAGGCTGCTGCGTTCACCCACGGCTCCGGGATCGGACCAGCTGCGGTTGCTGCTGCCGCTGGCGCCGAGGCTGGGAAAGAGCGAGGCACCGCTGGCGGTGAGCTGGGCCTCGGCCTGGGCAATGCGTTCGGCGGCGATGCGCAGCTCCGGCGCTCCGGGCAGGGCCTGCTCGACCAGGGCGTCCAGGGCGGGCGAGCCGAAGCCCTGCCACCACTGGCGGTCCAGTTCGGCGGTGCCCTCGGTGGGGCTCAGCCATTGCCCGGCCAGGGGCAGTGCCGGCGGCGCGCCGCCTTCGGGCAAGGCGCAGCCGGTCAGGCTCAGCAGCAACAGCAGGGACAGGGGACGTAAGGATAAAGCGGTCATTGTTACTCCGAAGCCAGGGCAATAACAGGGTCCAGCCGGGCCGCCTTGCGTGCCGGCAGCCAGCCGAACACCAGGCCGGTGACGAAGGCGCAACCGAAGGCGAGCAGCACCGGTGCCAGGGAGAAATACACGGGGATCTCGAAGCGAGCCAGTAGGGCAGCGGCGCCCAGCCCCAGCACCACGCCGATGGCGCCGCCCAGGGCGGAGACCACCAGCGCCTCGGTGAGGAACTGCTGCAGGATGTGGCGGGTGCGGGCGCCGGTGGCCATACGGATGCCGATCTCCCGGGTGCGCTCGGTCACGCTCACCAGCATGATGTTCATCACCCCGATGCCGCCCACCAGCAACGAGATGGCGGCGATGGAGCCGAGCAGCCAGGTGAAGGTCTGGGTGGTGGCGGAGACGGTGTCGATGATGGAGGACATGTTGCGGATCTGAAAGTCCTCCACCCCGTGGCGGGCCAGCAGCAGCCGGTGGATCTCGGTCTCGGTGTCGTTGATGCGGCCGACCTGGTCCACCGATACCGTGATGGTGCGCAGGAATTGCTGGCCGAACAGCCGCAGGCCGCCGGTGGTGTAGGGCACGAACACCACGTCGTCCTGATCCTGGCCCCAGGGCGAGGCGCCCTTGGGCGCCATCACCCCTATCACCTGGAACAGGATGTTGTTGACCATGACGTACTGGCCCAGAGGGTCCGTATCCGGGAAGAGGGCGTCCACCACCGACTGGCCCAGCACCGCCACGGTGGCGTAGCTCTGCTCGTCGTCCTCGGTGAAGAAGGTGCCGGCGCTCAGGGCCCATTGGCGGGCCCGGGGAAAGTCGGCGGAGGTGGCGTTGATCTCGGGGCTGTGGTCCTGGTTGCCGAAGCGCAGGGTGGCGGAGCCGCCGATCTCCGGCACCGCCGCCGCCACGTTGGCCAGGTCCTTGATCGCCTCCATGTCCGCCGCCACCAGGGTGGAGGTAGCGCGCCGGCCCCACTGGTTGGGGGCGCCGGGGCGCACCACCAGCAGGTTGCTGCCCATGGCGCTGATGCTCTGCACCACCTGCTGCTGGGAGCCGTTGCCGATGGCCAGCATGGTGATCACCGAGGCCACCCCGATGACGATGCCGAGCAGGGTGAGGGCGGCGCGGAACAGGTTGCTGCGCAGGGAGCGAAAGGCGGTGCGCACCGCTTCCAGCAGTTCGGCGACCAGCGAGCCGGCGGGGCGGGCGCGGGCAGGGATGGCATTGTCCTGCTGCGTTTGGGCCGGGCCCGGATCGGCGATGATGTGGCCGTCGCTGATTTCGATGATGCGGTCGGCCTGGGCCGCCACCTTGGGATCGTGGGTGATCAGGATCACGGTGTGGCCCTGGCGGGCCAGGTCGGTGAGCAGGGCCATCACCTCGGCACCGCTGTGGCTGTCCAGCGCACCGGTAGGCTCGTCGGCGAGAATGATGTCGCCGCCGTTCATCAGCGCGCGGGCGATGGACACCCGCTGTTGCTGACCGCCGGAGAGCTGGCTGGGCCGGTTGCCCAGGCGGTTTTCCAGCCCCAGGGTAGTGAGCAGTTGCTCCGCCTTTTCCCGTCGTTCGGCACGGGACAGCCCCGAGTAGAGGGCCGGTACTTCGACGTTCTCCCGGGCGCTCAGTCCCCCCAGCAGGTGGTAGCTCTGGAACACGAAGCCGAAGGTGTCCCGGCGCAGCCGTGCCAGTTCGTCGCCGCTCAGGCTGGCCACGTTCCGGTTCATCAGCCGGTACTCGCCGCCGCTGGGCTGGTCCAGGCAGCCGAGGATGTGCATCAGGGTCGACTTGCCCGAGCCGGAGCTGCCCATGATGGCGACGAACTCGCCGCTATGGATGACGAGATCGATGCCGTGCAGCACCCGGGTGACCAGCTCGCCGCTGCCGTACTGCTTGGTGACGCCCTTGAGTTCGATCAGTGGGGTACCCATCAGAAACGCATCCTCATGCCGCCGCCGGGGCGATTGTCCGCCGCGGCCGGCGCCACGTTCAGCACCACCTGGTCGCCCAGCGCCAGGCCGTCGCGGATTTCGGCCTGGATGCGGTTGTTCACGCCCACCTCGACCCGGCGGGTTTCAAGGCTTCCCGCCGCAGCGAGCACTTGCACCTCGGCCTGGCTGCGGTCGCGCCGATCCGGGAAGTTCAGGGCCGACATGGGCACCAGCAGCACGTCCTGGGCTTCGGCCAGTACGAAGAACACCTGGGTGGTCATCTGGGACATCAGCCGGCCCTGGGGATTGCCGATGTCGAACAGGGCGTTGTAGAGCACCACGTTGTTCTCCACCACCGGACTCGGCTCCACCCTGCGCAAGCTGCTGTACCAGCGCCGGTTGGGGTCGCCCAGGGTGGTGAAATACACCTTCATCCCGGGGCTCAACTTGCTCACGTCGGCCTCGGATACCTTGGCCTGCACCGTCATGGTGGCCAGGTCGGCGATGCGCATCAGGGTCGGCGTCTGCTGGGTGGCGTTGAGGGTCTGGCCCTGGCGCGCTTCTATGCTCACTACGGTGCCGTCCATGGGGGCGTAGATGCGGGCATAGTCCAGGTTGGCCTCGTCGGCGCGCAGGCTGGACTCGGTCTGGCTGATCTGGGCTTTCAGCGCCTCTATCTGCGCTTCGGCCGAGCGCAGGCCGGCCTCGGCGGTTTGCAGCGCCTCGCGCGAGGTGGCGTTTTCCGCCATCAGGTTCTGCTGGCGCCGGTACTGGAGTCGGGCCAGGATGAGCTGGGCTTCCCGGTCCTTGAGCTGGGCCTGCTGGTTACGCAACTGGGCGCGGCTGGCGTCCACCTGGGCCAGGTAGACGGTAGGGTCTATCTCCGCCAGCAGAGCGCCGGCCTCGACCTTGTCGCCCACTTCCACGTGGATCACCTTGAGCTGGCCCGAAACCTGGGCGCCCACGTCCACGTAGTCGCTGGGTTGCAGGGTGCCGGTGGCGGTAACCTGGTCGGTAAGCTCGCCCTGCTGCACCGCTACCGTGACCGGGGCCGAGGCGGCGGCGTCGCCGAACAGGCGGTCGGAGAAGACATAGGTACCGAGGGTGATAACCAGCAGGGGCAGGCCCAGCCAGAGAGAGGTGGTTTTCTTCATGTTTTGCGGATTCCGGGTGAACACCGGTGGTGTTGGACCATGGTTGATAGGTTCTGTTCGGCTATTCAAACGCTTAAATGTCACTAAAGTTTGTCAACGTTTCACAAAACCGGTTCATCGGCAAAGTTGCCGGCTTACGCTGCCGGTGCTGGCCGAAGAAGCCTTGGTTTCGACAGGGCGAGAACGCTTGTGTCCGAGTTTCGTCCATTGAGCCGATTTTCGCGATAAGAACTTGTCCCAGGCGAGAGCTTACACACTCTATTTTCTCAGTTTGGGTGGACTTCACCGGCATCACCGATGTTCCGGCGTTGGCGGTACAGATAGCCAAGAACGGGACATGGCTGCTTTTTGCCTCCCAGTCCACCGAAATGCTGGGGCAACGCGTCAGGGTTTATCATGGTTTTCTAAAATAGGACGTATCAGACTACAACGTGATCTACGAGTCGAACAAAACAGTATTTTCAAAAAACGTTCGCATTTTCACACTGTCTTTTCTGACAGCTGTTCGGGTTGAGGGCCTTGCCCTATATTTACCCCGATAGTTGGCTGCTTTAGGCCTCTACAGTTGGGTTGGACCTGGATTGGTGGGCCGAGTGTGATCGGTGAACCTGCGCACGGGAGAGCGGAATTTTCTTGTTCATACTCCTTTTCGCCATCTTGTCTGCCTTTTGACAACCTTGGGGAGAATCCGATGAAACGTATACTCACAGCACTCGTTGTCTGCGCTTCGCTGTCGGCGATAGCGCCGGCCAATGCTCTTGCCACCAGCAGAGATGACTTTTGCAATATGCCTTGGTATCAACTTAGTGGATGGCAGGCCATCGCTCTGGCTATCTGGGGTAGACCCAGCTATTGTCAAACGCCATAGCGTAGGTAGCTAGACCAACGTTCGTGACACAGCGGCCCTGGTGGCCGCTGTTGTTTTTGCCTGGTTGGACAGCGACGGAAAAGATGATGCGGTGAATTCACTCTTCCTGATCTGAGCACCTGTTTGAGATCTCGGGTGTGTCCCCGGCGTGCCGTAAACCTATCCTGGCATGGAGGGGGCGGCAGAGCTGCCCCCGGAGCATCTGGACCAGCTGTTGTCTTAATAGCTAGGCGAAATTGTGCAGCAGAGCCAGTGCAATGGTTCCCGGCAATCCTTCCTTGAGCCAGCCAGTCTTCGTCAGTACTGCCTGTGGTTTTTACGGCATGGTTCTAATGGCTTTCGCCTTATGGCTGGCGAGGTTTCGACCATGTCGTCCTGCCTGCGCTTGCTTTCAGTCTGCCGGCAACTTTCTCGGTGCAGTGGGTCGTAATCTGGGACGTGGCAGGCTTCTTATGCGGGAGGATTTCTCTTGCTGCCCTGCGGCGAACTCTGCCGAGCCCTGATGCCGCAGGTCGGCATGGTGATGGTCGGACTGACGGGGGCGCCGTCGAGCATGTATTTTCCATTCCGGGTCTGGTCCGGGCCACCCTCTGCGCAGGATCTGTCATCCCGCAAAATGCCACCGCTTTCTATACTGGGGCTGAACAGGCCGAGCGAGGAAGCTGCCATGGACAACCAGACCCCCGATTTCGTCGACCAGGACGCCTTCACCCTGGACCAGGCGCTGGTGGAGGGCGTACAGCGTGAAGGTGCCGTCTGGGCCCGGCCCGGGCTGGAGCAGTACGGCCGCTGGATCACCCGTCCCGACATCATCGCCGCCGGTTTTGCCGCCAACCGCTGGCCGCCGGTGCTGCACGGCTTCGACAAACGCGGGCGGCGGCAGGACAGGGTGAGCTACCATCCGGCCTACCACCAGTTGATGCACCATGCCCTGGAGGCCGGCCTGCACGCGGCGCCCTGGCGCGAACCTGGCACCGGCGCCCAGGTGGCCCGGGCGGCGCGCTACTACCTGCACAGCCAGGTGGAGGCCGGCCACTGCTGCCCGGTGACCATGACCTTCGCCGCCGTGCCGGTGCTGCAGCAATACCGGCCCGACTGGCTGGGCAAGGTGCTGGCCCCGGGCTATGACGGCGACGACAAACCCCACGAACAAAAGCGTTGCCTGACCCTGGGCATGGCCATGACCGAGCGCCAGGGCGGCTCGGACGTACGCGCCAATACCAGCCGGGCCGAACCGCAGCGGGACGGCAGCTATTTGTTGCACGGCCACAAGTGGTTTATGTCGGCGCCCATGTCCGACGCTTTCCTGGTGCTGGCCCAGACACCGGCCGGGCTCAGCTGCTTCCTGGTGCCGCGCTGGTGGCAGGGTGAGCGCAACGGCCTGGAGCTGCAGCGGCTGAAGGATAAGGTGGGCAACAGATCCAACGCTTCTGCCGAGGTGAGCCTGATGGCGGCCGGGGGCTGGTTGCTGGGGGAAGAGGGCCGGGGCCTGCACACCATCATCGAAATGGTGGCGTTGACCCGCTTCGACTGCATTCTGGGCTCGGCGGCGGGCCAGCGGCAGGCGGTGGTGCAGGCGGTGCACCATGCCCGCCACCGCAAGGCCTTCGGCGAGCGGTTGATCCGCCAGCCGCTGATGCGTCAGGTGCTGGCGGACCTGCAACTGGAAGTGGAGGGCAGCCTGGCCCTGGGATTGCGGCTGGCCCGGGCGCTGGACGACAGAACAGTGCCGGGCGAGGCTGCCCTGGTGCGCCTCGGCACGACGCTCGGCAAATTCTGGGTGTGCAAGCGCAGCCCTCAGCATGCTGCCGAGGCCATGGAATGCCTGGGCGGCAACGGCGGCATGGAAGACTTCATCACCGCCCGGCTGTACCGGGAGGCGCCGATCAACGCCATTTGGGAAGGCTCGGGCAATATCCAGGCGCTGGACGTGCTGCGGGTGCTGGCGAAGAATCCGGACGCCCTGGCGGCGCTGCGCGGCGAGCTGACTCCGGCGCTGGCGGCCTTTCCCCGGCTGGGTCGTGCCTGGCGGAGCCTGGCGCCGTTGCTGAAAAATCCGCAGCCGGAACAGGCCCGTCATATCGCCGAGCGGCTGGCGCTGCTATGGCAGGGGGCCATTTTGGCCCGTGGCACGCCCGAAGGGGTGGCCAACGCCTTTATCGACAGCCGGTTGGGAGAGGGAGGGATGACCTTCGGCACCCTGGCGCCGGGCTGCGATCTGGAGCTGCTGCTGCAGCGGGCCCTGGCCGGGGACTGATCAGGCCAGATTCAGCAAGCTGCGGGAGTGGGCCTGGGCGGCCTTGCCGTAAACGCCGGTGATCACCTGGTTTCTATGCGCCATCTGGTCCTTGGCCCTGTCTTGCGCGCCCGCTGAGTCCGGCGCTTCGCCGTCGGGAGCGGGCGTTGGGCCTGAGTGGTCGTCCAGGCCGGGGGTGGCAGTCCGGGTGGGAGCGGTCGATTCCAGCAACTCGGCCTGGGCGTTGCGAATATGCTGTTCGGCCCGGGCGGCGGCGGCTTTGTCGGCCTGGGAAGGTTCGGCCGGTGCCAGGGCCGCGGCCTTGACCTGGCGCATTTTTTCGATGGTGGCCCGGGGATCGCCGGGGATGGGGGAGATGTCGATTTGCACCTCGCCACCCACCGCGTACTGCTTGCCGTCGGGGCCAGTTTCGAACTCATAGCTGGGGGCGCCGGCATGCTGGCCGCCCACGCTGGCGTGCAACTGTTCGTGAATACGCACTTCCCGGTCCCGCTGCAGCAGTTCCTGCAGTTGCTGCACTTCCTCGGCGCTCATTTCCTCGCCGGACGGCTTGGTCGGCCGGGCGGGCTCACCGCTGGCCTCGGTTGCTTCGCCTTCGGCGGTTTCATCCGCCGCCGCTCCGGTGGTGCTGTTGTCCTTGGCATCGGCAGTGTCGCCGGTTTTGCGGCCTCGGGCATCGTACAGCCCGAACTCGTCCGGCCCATCCTGCTCCCGGCGCGGGTCGGAGCCGGCAAAGGCGTCGGCCTGGCCGGCGGGCGGGACATGCTCGCGCTGTTCGTTGTCCTGGCGGATTGGGCCTGTGACGGGCGGAGCCGGGGTGAAGGCGATGTCGCCAAAGACGGTGCCGATCTGCATCGGTCAGATCCGGATATCGATCAGGGTGCCCAGCACCTCGTCGGTGCTGCTCAGGCTGTTGACGTTGGCCTGGGCATGAAACTCGCCCAGCCTGAGCTGGATAAGGCTGTCGGTCACCGGTTGCTGGCTCGCATCCACGAACTGATCCGGATTGACTTCGGGCGCGCTGTCTGACCGGTTGGCGACCTGGTTGAGGTTCTGCCGGCTGATATTGACCGAGGCCTCGGTCACCCCGTCGGCGGCACGCTGGTAGCCCTGCAAACCGGCGGAAAAGGCGGACTGAATATTCATCGGACCTCGCTTGGGTTCGTTCGGAGCGTTCAATTATTCATCATAACGGCCGACGGGGAAAGGCAGAAATGAAAAAGGCCCTCCGCAGAGGGCCAAACAGCAGGACTTGAACGGGTATCAGAAACGGATATTGGTGGACAGCCAGAGGCGGCGGCCTTCCTCCAGGGTACCGCTGGTGGCGGCGCTCGACTGGGTGTAGTCGGAGGCCCAGGCCGCGCTGCCGTTGCCGGCGGTGTAGTGGGTGCCGGTGGTGAAGTCCTTGTCGAACAGGTTGTAGATGGTGGCACTCAGGGTCACGTTGTCGGACGCCTGGTAGGTGCCGCCGAAGTGGAACACCTCGTAGCCCTTCAGATCACCGGCCGCATCGAACAGTTCCTTGTTGGCTGCGGACAGGTTTTCATACTTGCTGAGGAAGCGCGTCCGCTTGCTGCGGTATTCCCCCTTTAGCCACAGGGTCAGTTGCTCGGTGGCATCCCAGCTCAGGTTGGCATTGAGCAGATGCTTGGGGGTGTTGGTCAGGGGTTGGCCCTGATCGGCGCCGCTCTTCTGCTCGCTGTCGGTAAAGGTGTAGTTGGCCGCCAGTTTCCAGTCCGGGGCGAAACGCCAGCTGGCGCCCAGCTCCAGACCCTGGGTGACCGCTTCGTCCACGTTGATGGAGCGGCCAAAGTTGTCCTGGGTGAAGCCGCTGCCGAAATCGACACAGCCCGGCTGGTTGGGATTGCTGGTGGCATGGCAGTTAGGACGGGGATTGCCGGATGCTATCTTGTCCTTGAACTTGTTGTGGAACAGGGTGGCGTTGGCGTTGAAGCCGTCCAGGTTGTCGTAGTAGACGCCTACCTCGGTATTGGTGGTCACTTCCGGCTGCAGGTCCGGGCTGCCGACGGTGATGGTGGCACCCTGGGCGGTCACGCCGTTGATGCCGTTATGCAACTGGTTCAGGCTGGGAGTCTTGTAGCCCCGGCTCACGCCACCCTTCAGGGTCCAGTTGTCGGACGCGGTCCACACCAGGTAACCACGGGGGCTGACATGGCCGCCGAAGGCTTCGTGATCTTCGTAACGGGCGCCCAGGGTCAGGGCCAGATCATTGCGCAGCATCCACTCGTCCTCGGCGAACAGGGCCCAGGATTTCTGCTGGAATTTTTCGGTGGCGATGCCGTCTTCCACTTCGGCATCCCACCACTGGCCGCCCAGGGTGGCGATATGAGCGTCGCCGATGGGGGCTACCAGCTTGGTGTCGAACACCAGGTCGGTGGATTTCAGCTCCCGATCGTTGCCGCCGATCAGGGAAGGGTAGCCGGTATAGGCCACACCGAGGGTACCGGGGATGGTGCGGCCGATGGTCTCGGTGGTGTTGTGGGTCAGGCTGCTGTCCAGGGTGCCGAAACCCAGGCGGGCGGTATGACTCAGCGCTATCTGCTCGCGTTCGAAACGCAGTTCGTCCTTGTAACCGTTGATCTTGGTCGGGGCGTCGGTGGTGCAGCCGGCGGTGGCGTTGCCGCCGCTCTTGCCGTCCAGGTTGCCCAGCTGGCAGTCGTCGTTGTTATAGACCTGCCGGCCTTGCTCCACATCGAGGGAGATGTCCTGGTTCTCGTTCGGGGTCAGGCTAAGGCGTCCGCCCACCGTGTAGTTGCGTCCTTCCACCGGCGACGCACCACGTTTGCTGACCTTTGCATCGTTGTCGAAGGTCAGGTCGGAGGCGCCCCGGTCGAGCACGCTGCCCCGCACGGCCAGGCCGAGCAGGCCGTCCACCAGGGGACCGCTGGCATAGAAGCTGGTGCCGCTGGTATCGCCATAGTCGCGGTTCTGCTGGAAGGTGTGATCCAGGCTGAGCGAGCCGCTCCACTCGTCGGCGACCTTCTTGGTGATGATGTTGATCACGCCCCCCATGGCATCGGAGCCGTACAGGGTGGACATGGGGCCGCGGATCACCTCGATACGCTCGATGGCGGACATCGGCGGCATAAAGCTGGTTGAGGTTTCGTTGAAACCGTTGGGGGTGACGTTGCCGGCGGTGTTTTGGCGGCGGCCGTCGATCAGGATCAGGGTGTAGTCGCTGGGCATGCCGCGAATGCTGATGTTAAGCCCGCCGGTCTTGCCGGTGCCCTGCCGGATGTCGATGCCTTCCACTCCGTCCAGGGCCTGCGCCAGGTTGCTGTAGCGTTTCTGCTGCAGCTCTTCTTGCCCGATGACGGTAATACTGGCCGGCGCGTCCTTGACGTCCTGTTCGAAGCCGGAGGCGCTGACGACCACGGTATCGAATACCTGGGCGGTCTGGGCCTGGGCGGTGGCCACCGCAACAGCATTCAGCAACACCATTGAAATGGCGCTGGCAAGGCCGGTGGGCTTGGGCATGGGCATTTCTACTCTCCTGTACAAAGATGCCGGCTGGCGATATAAACAGACTTACTAATGAGAATGATTATCATAGGCGGGTGCATTGTATGAAAATGGTTCCCGAAGAGTGAGGGAAAATAATGGAACGAATCGTTCCATTTTATGCAACGGAGGTGCTTTATCCCTGCTGGCGGCATGGATTAAGACGGTGATTTTTATTTTTTAATTAAAAATCATTGCATTATGTTTTTTGTTGATAGGAGGAACCTGCCTGTTTAAGCGGTGGGGACCTGCTAGAGTCTCAATGTTATCTATTTAAATAGAGTTGACAATTATTCTCATTAGCAAGATCATCCGGGCGTTTTGGATACCCGAACCTGCACGGAGCGCCACCTTCCCCATGCCCAGCCAGTCGACCCGCTTTTCCCAGGCCCCCCGCTGGGTTCGCCCCCTGCATACCTACAGTTCCATGCTGATGCTGGTGATCATGCTGTTTTTCACCTTCACCGGCCTGACCCTGAACAACCGCCACTGGCTGCCGGAACCAGAGCCGGAGTGGGAAGCCGAGCTGTCGCTGCCCGAGACCCTGGCCGGCTCCGGGCTGTGGCGGGAGGACCCCCTGCTGGCGGCGAGCCAGGTCTGGCTGTGGATGAGGGAAGAGCAGCAACTGGCCGGTGGCGAGGTGCGCTTCGACTGGTCGGAAGACGAGGGGCTGCTGCTTATCGATATCAAGCGGCCCGGCGGCTACAGCCTGGTGGAAGTCTTGCCGGAAGAAGGCGAGGTGTGGCTTGCCAGCCGCCACTACGGCTGGATGGCGGTGCTTAACGACTTGCACATGGGCCGCTACAGCGGGCCGGGCTGGCGCTGGTTTATCGACGCCTCGGCCCTGGTGATGCTGCTGTTTACCCTGACCGGCCTGTGGCTGGTGTTGCCCATGCGCCGTCGGCGGGGCCGTATGCTGACCCTGAGCGGCCTGGGAACGGCGCTGATGGCCGGTATCTATGTCTGGATGTTGTTTTAAGTGCGGGAGATGCACGAATGAAAAAGCCATTGCTGGCATTGATGCTGCTGGGGGCCGTGCAGGCGCACGCCCAGCAGGTGGAAATAGACCTGACCTTGCCCGAGATCGGCGGCGCCATGTATTACCGCCCCTATGTGGCGGTATGGGTCGAGGACGCCGACGAGCAGCCGGTGAAGACCCTGGCGGTGTGGCGCAAGGAGCCGGACTGGCTCAAGGACATGCGCCGCTGGTGGCGCAAGGCGGGCCGCTACGACCAGGGTGAGCTGGACGGCGTGACCGCGGCCACCCGCAAGCCGGGCCGGTACCGGCTGAACTGGGACGGCACCGATCAGCAAGGCCGGGCGGTGGTGCCAGGCCAATACCATATCAACGTGGAAGCGGCGCGGGAGCACGGCAGCCGCAGCCTGGCGCGCCAGACCATCCAGCTGGGCGGCGGGGCTGCCAGCTATCACCTCGAGCCGAGCGAAGAGCTGGGCGAAATCACCATTACCCTGGGAGCGCAATAACGTGAAAGCATGGACTTCTTCCCTGGCCGCCCTGGCCCTGGTGGCGGGCGGTGCCTCCGCCCACCCGATCTGGATGCTGCCGAGCGAGTTCAGCCTCTCCACCGAGGAGGCCCACTGGATCACCGTGGATGCCACCGCCTCCCACGGGGTGTTCAGTTTCGACAAGCCCATCGGCCTCGACAACGTCACCCTCTACGGTCCGGCCAACGAGCCCCGGCGTATCGGCCCCTACTTCAAGGGCCAGCGGCGCAGCGTGTTCGACATGGAGCTGGCCGACAGCGGCACCTACAAGGTGGAGCTGCGTTCCCCCGAGCGTTATTTCACCAGCTATGTGGTGGGCGGCCGGGACACCCAACGCCGTATCTTCGGCAACAAGGTGGAAATCCAGTCCGAGTTGCCCAAGGCAGCCCGGGAGGTAACCACCTTCGCCGCCCAGACCATCAGCGCCTTCTACGTCACCAAGCAGGCGCCCAGCCAGGCCGTGCTGGCCGTTACCGGCAAGGGCTTCGAACTGGACGCCCTGACCCATCCCAGCGACGTGGTGGTGGGCGAAGAAGCCCGCTTCCGCTTCACCTTCGACGGCGAGCCGGTGGCGGAGCTGAAGGTGGAAGTGGTGCCCCACGGCACCGCCTTCCGTGATTCCCGGATGCAGACCGAACTGGTCACCGACCAGGACGGGGTCGTGCGCTTCACCCCCGAATTGGCCGGCCCCCATCTGCTCAGCACCAACCTGCGCCGAACCATCGACAGCCCGCTGGCGGATCAGGCCGGGGTCAATTACCTGCTGAGTTTCGAAGCCCTGCCCGAATAGGAGAACGAAGATGCTGCGAGCCCTGTTGCTCGGCCTGGGCGTGGGACTGGCCGCCCCCGTCCTGGCCCATTATCCGGTGATGGACTGCCAGCGTGACGCCGAAGGCGTGGAGTGCCGGGTCGGCTACAGCGACGGCACCCTGGCTGAAGGCGCCGAGGTGGTGATGTACAGCTACGACGACGACGTTATCGCCAGGGCGGTGGCCGACGCTCACTCCAGGGTGCATTTTTCCTGGAACGAGCAGGAGTTCTACATCCAGTTCGACGCCGGCCACGAGGATCCGGCGGAGTTCGACTATGTCGAGCTCTGAGTCGGGCGCTGAGCCGGGGCGGAGCACCCTCGAGCGGGTGCCGCCCGACGATGGCCGGCGGGAAAGCCTGTGGGTGGCACTGGCCATGTCGCTGGTACTGGCTGCCGGTGCCGCCGGCATCTGGCTGCGGCAGGAAGCAGCCGAGCCCCCGGCGGCCCACCTGAGCCTGAACCGGGAGCAGACCCAGTGGTTGACCGAGTTGTCCATCGGCGCGGAGGAAATCCGCTTTATGGCGCCTGCCGGCGGACCCTGGCCGGAGCTGGCTGCCCTGGTCGCGTTGGCGGTGCCCCCTTTCGACCGGCCCGAGTACCGCTGGCAACAGCCGGCGCCGGACTGTTACCAGGCGGTGGATCCGGCCAGCCAGGGCGACTTTGCGCTCTGGCTGGCCCCCGAGGGCGGCATTTTCTTCCATGCCGGCGATTCTCATCCGCTTACCGGCTGCCACGAACTGACTTCCTGGATCCGAATGGACAATCAACCATGAACAGATGGCTTCTGCTTTGCGCCGGCCTGCTGGCCACCACTTCCGTCTGGGCCAGGCCCCTGGTGGTGGGCATTACCCTGCACCCTTACTACAGCTATGTCAGCCATATCGTCGGTGATCGGGCTCGCATCCAGCCGTTGATTGAAAGCGGCTTCAACCCCCACAGCTACGAGCTGCAGCCCTCGGATCTGAAACGGCTGCTGGAGATGGATGCGCTGGTGCTCAACGGCATCGGCCACGACGAATTTGCGGTGCACGCGCTGGAAGGGCTGGAGTTGCCCAAGCTGACCCTGATCCAGGCCAACCGGGATCTGCCGCTGCTGTCATCCGGCAAGGGCAGCAACAGCTACAACCCCCATACCTTCGTGTCCATCGACGCCGCCATTCGCCAGTTGTACACCATCGCCCGCGAACTGGGCCGGCTGGATCCGGACAATGCCGACTACTTCCAGGCCAACGCCCTGGTCTATGGCCGGGAGTTGCGCGCGCTCAAAAACCGTTACCGGGGCCAGTTGCTGGAGCTGGACCTGTCCCGGGTGCGTATTGCCAGCACCCATAACGCCTACGGCTACCTGCTGCAGGAGTTCGGCATCGGCATCGACACCGTGATCGAGCCGGCCCACGGGGTGGAGCCCAACGCCAGCCAGCTGCAGCAGACCATAGACCGCATCAGGGACGCCAACATCCAGGTGCTGTTCACCGAGCTGGACATGGACAACCGCTACGTCCAGCTGATCGAAGAGGCCACCGGCATCCGCATCTACCATTTCTCCCATATGACCTTCGGCGACTACGATGCCGGGCTGGTCTCGCGCGAGATGGAACATAACCTGCAAACCCTGGTACAGGCGCTGCGCTTCGCGGCGGAGGCATCCTGATGGGGCCGACGCTGGAGCTGGAACGGCTCAGCCTGAGCCTGAACCGGGTAGAGATACTGGCGCCCCTGTCCGCCACCCTGGCGGGGGGCCGGCTGCATGCCATCATCGGCCCCAACGGTGCCGGCAAGTCGTCGCTGATGAAGTGCCTGCTGGGGCTGCGCCCTCACCAGGGCGATATCCACCGCCGTTGGCCGGGGCGGCCCGACAGGCCCGCCTATGTGCCTCAGCAGGCCCAGTTCGAGCCGTCACTGCCGATCACCATCGAGGAATTCATGCTCACCACCCTGAGCCGGCGGCCGCTGTTCGGCTGGGGGCGGCGCCGTTGCCGGGCGCGCATCCGGCAACTGCTGGCGCGGGTCGGGCTGGAACACAAGGGACAGCTGCGCCTGGGCCAGTTGTCGGGCGGTGAACGCCAGCGCCTGCTGTTCGCCCAGGCGCTGGAGCGGGACTCGTCGCTCTGGTTTCTGGACGAGCCCATGACCGGGCTGGATCAGGACGCCCAGGTGCTGATCAACCGGGAAATAGCGCGGCTCAAGGCGCGGGGCTGCACCCTGCTGGTGATCCATCACGACATGGAATGGGTGCGTCGCTACGCCGACGAAGTCTGGCTGATCGACGGCGGACTGCGGGCCCATGGCCGGCCCGAGCAGCTGTTGCCCGCCGACGGATCCCGTCCCCTGGAGGCCTGTGCCTGATGGAAAGCCTGCGTCAAAGCATTTTTGCCCTGTACGAGGCGGGGGTATTGCCGCCCATGTTCCAGTACGCTTTTCTCACCAACGCCCTGGTGGCGGCGCTGCTGATGGGGCCGCTGCTCGGCGCCCTGGGGCCGCTGGTGGTGGTCAAGCGGCTGGCGTTTTTCTCCGAGGCGGTGGGCCACGGCGCCCTGACCGGAGTGGCCATCGGCATCCTGCTGGGCGAACCCGCCACCCAGCCGCTGGTGGCCCTGTTCAGCTTCTGCATCCTGTTCGCGCTGCTGCTGCACTGGGTGAAAAGCCGCACCCAGGTTCCCTACGACGCCCTGGTGGGGGTCTTCCTGTCCTTCGCCATCGCCCTGGGCGCGGCGCTGCTGCTCTACGTGGCGAAGAAGGTCAACGTGCATATCCTGGAAAACGTGCTGTTCGGCTCCATCCTCACGGTCAAGGACGGCGACATCCTGGTGCTGGCGCTGATCGCCGCCCTGGCCCTGGTGCTGCTGGCCCGGGGCGCCAACCGGGCGTTGCTGGCCAGCCTGTCGCCGGAGCTGGCCCAGACCCGGGGTATTCCGGTGCGGCTGTACGACTACCTGTTTATCCTGCTGATCGCCCTGGTCACCGTGGCCTCGGTCAAGGTGGTGGGCGCCATTCTGGTGGGGGCGCTGTTGCTGATCCCGGCCACCGCCGCCCGCCTGGTCAGCCGCAACGGCCGCCAGTTCTTCTGGCTGTCGGTGCTGTTTTCCACCCTCAGTTGCTGGCTCGGCATCCTGTTGCCCATGGCCGGCGCCCTGCCCATTCCTTCCGGGGCCGCTATCGTCATTATCGCCTCGTTCGGCTTCGTGCTGGCGCTGGGCATCCGTCGCTGGAGATCCATAGAATGAAACTGCGTTGCTGCTTGTATCTGCTGTTGCTGCTGTTGCCGCTCGGCGCGCGGGCCGCCGCCGTGGCCAGTGCCGTGCCGGTGCTGCATGCCCTGAACCAGTCGCTGCTCGAGGGCACCGGGCTCGAGGCCCGCTACCTGCCACCGGCCCGGCTGCCGGTCAACCGCATCGGCGGCTGGCTGGGCAAGGTGGATGCCGGCCATTTGGCACCGGCCGAGGCGCTGCTGACCATTGAATCGGTATGGCCCGGCCTGGAGCTGTATCCGCTGCTGCGCCAGCTCGATATCCGGGTGGTACCCGTCGACGTGGCCAGCGAAATCGCCCCGGGCGGGGCCCGGGTGACCCAGCGACCCGGACTGACGACTCCCGACTACTTCTGGCTCGACTTCGCCAACCTGACCCTGATGACCAATGTGGCGGCCCGGGATCTGGCGCGGCTCTGGCCCGAGCAGGCGGGGCTGATTGAAGCCAATCGCCTGGCGCTGCAACGGCATATCCAGCAGCAGGCGATGCGGCTGGACGAGCTGCTGCTGAGCCACGACATCGGCTCGGTGGCGCTGATGGACGAGCGGCTGACCCCCCTGGCCCAGGCCATGGCGCTGCCTCTGGTGGCGCCCGAGTCGGCGGATCTGCTGCTGGCCGCCGGCAAGGCCGAGGCCGACACGGCGGCGGTATGGGAGCTGGACCCGCTGGCCCGGCCCCAGCGGCGGAACCTGGGCGGCTGGCTGACCAGCCAGGTGGATGCGCTGGAGCACGCCCTGGCCGGCGCCGGATCCTGAACCGGCCCGGTGCCGAGAGTACGGTAAACGCGATATCAATCGCGTGGCGGGCAACGCCAATCCTGCATCCGCGGCGGGGAATTCAATAAACGGCCTCGAGCCGGCTACAAAAAAGGCCCTCCGCAGAGGGCCCCCAGTAGGTAAGCGTCAGGAACAATCAGAATCTCACATCCAGCCCCACCCAATAGGTGCGACCGTCCAGTACCCGGCCGTGCTGGTCTGAATTGATATCGGTATCGGTCAGGTTGTAGATGCCGAACAGCAGGCTGGTGGCGTCGCTGGCCCGGTAGTTGCCGCCTATATCCAGGGTTTTGTAGGCATCGTACTTCTGACCGGCAGCCCCGCTGCGGTTGAGTTCGGTCTCCGATCCCATATAGCTGGCGGTGGTCCAGAGGGTGAGTTGATCGGTGGCCTGCCAGTCCAGGGTCGCCGAGGCCTGGTGGCGCGGAATCTTATTCAAGGGATCGCCCTTGTTGGCACCGCTGCGTTGTTCGGAGTCGGTAAAGCTATACTGGCCCGACAGCGACAGGCTTTCCCCGAGAGGGATGCCCAGATTGACTTCCAGGCCCTGTATTCTGGCGCTGTCCACGTTATCGCGGGTCTGGATGAAGTCGTGGCTGCTGCCGGAAGGCGAGGTGCATCCCCCGCTGTTGGTCGCGTCATCACACTGGGTGTAGATCATGACCTTGTCTTTAAAGTCGGTGTTGAACAGGGTCAGGCCCGCGCTGAAGCCTGTTTCGTCCTCATACAGCAATGCTATCTCTTCATTGACGGTTTTTTCCGGTTTCAGATCCGGGTTGCCGAGGATCACTCCATCCCGTCGTCCCCCTCCGGTGACCTGCCCCCAGTCGGTGGCCACTTCCCGCAGGCCGGGAGCGCTGAAGCCGGTGGACACACCGCCCTTCAGGGTCCAGTTGTCGTGCAGGCGCCATACGCCATACAGGCGGGGGGTGACTTCATTACCGTAGTTTTGATCCCGGTTAAACCGTACCCCACCGGTCAGGGCGAAACTGTCGGTCAGTTGCCATTCGTCTTCCAGGAAGAGGGCACCACGCCAGCGTTCAAGGCTGCTCACCTCGGGTTGGTATTTGTTGCCACTGTCATCCAGCGCCTCTTCCATATACTGGCCACCGAGGGTGATCAGGTGGTCGCCTACCGGTAACAGCAGGCTGGTGTCCACCACCTGATTTTTGATCTCCATGTCCCGGGTTTTGTTCTCCGCTTTTTCATGGGTGTAGCTGAGTTGGCTGGTGCCAAAGGTCCAGCGTCCTTCATGAGACAGGGAATACTGGGTCCGTTCGTATTCCGACTCGCTGACACTGCCGCCGGTGTCCCGGCTTTTGCCGGGGGTGCTGGTGCGCTCCTGTTTGCTGCGGTTAAGATCCAGGCGGATATCCTGGTGTTCCGTGGGGGTCAGGTCGAAGCGTAGGCTGGCACCGTTCATTTCCTGTTTGGGGTAGTAGCCGACGCGGTCGTCTTCGTCACGGCGGGACACCTTGCCGGAAAGCTGCACGCCCAGCAGCCCTTCCACCAGGGGGCCGCTCACGGCGGCGCTGGCCTGCTGGCTGTCGCCTGCGTAGCCGCGATCGCGGAAGCTGTTTTCCAGCCGTACCGAGCCGGTCCAGCTGTCACCCACCTTCTTGGTGATGATGTTGATTACCCCGCCCATGGCGTCGGAGCCGTAGAGAGAGGACATGGGACCACGGACTACCTCTATGCGTTCTATCATGTCCAGCGGAGGTATCCAGCCTTGTTCTATACCGGGACCATCGCTGTTGGGGCGGGTCTGGCGGCTGCCCTGACGCTTGCCGTCCACCAGGATCAGGGTGTATTGGGCGGCCATGCCGCGGATACTGATGTCCTGGCTGGCGCCGCCGCCGGTGATGGTTACCCCGGGCACGCTGCGCAGGGCATCGGTCAGATCCCTGAACGATTTCGCCTTCAGCTCTTCGGCGGTAATGACACTGATGCTGGCCGGTGCATCTTTTACATCCTGCTCGAAGCCGGACGCGCTGACGACGATGGTATCGAAAACCTGAGCCTGCTGGGCCAGGGACGGTAGTGACGAGGTCATCAAAGCGGCGGAAACGGCACAAGCCAGACGGCTTGGAAGAGGGAAGGGCATTGCAGGTTCTCCTGTCTCATTGTTGGTTATTAAAAATAATTATCATTACCTTTTTCGATTGTGATTATAAAAATAATCTGCTGGCAAAGGGGAGTGTCGAAAGTGGAACATCATGTTCAACAATCATGAACGCGACAAAAAAACACGGTAATGTTAACGATTCTTATTTGTGAGTGGTAAACTGTCGCCCTTTCCGTCCCTCTTTTCTTGGATGTGAAGTAGCCTTATGCACGATTTGCTGGAACTGGAAGGTTTTACCGCCGTCATGGCCTGCGGCAGCCTGACCGAGGCGGCCCGGCAACTGGATATGCCCAAGTCCACCCTGAGCCGGCGCCTGAGCCAGCTGGAAGAAAGGTTGGGCCAGCCCTTGCTCAACCGCCAGGGCAACCGGCTGCAGGCCACCGAAGCCGGGCTGCTGTTCGAGCAGTACAGCCGGCAGATACTGCGCCTGGCCGAGCAGAGCCGGCAGGCAATGGACGACCTGCGCGAGGAAGTGAGCGGCGAACTGGTGGTACGGGTGCACAGCAGCTGTTGTCGGAGCTGGTTTCCCCGGGCCCTGGAAAGCTTTCTCGCCGCCTACCCGGGCATGCGCATCTCGCTGCATACCGAAACCCGGCCGCCGCGGCCGGGGGAGGGCCAGGGCGAAATCTGGCTGTGGGTGGGCAAGGATCCGGAATGCGGCCTGCGCCATGAGGTGCTGAGCTACTGGCAATGCGGCCTGTACGCCAATCCCGGCTACACCTGTGTCCGAGGGCAGCCGGGCCATCCGCGGGAATTGCCGGCCCATGCCTGGGTCGACTGGCTGGGCGAGGCGGGCGAAGGGCTGGTGTTGCGGCACGAATCCGAGGGTGAATATGTATTTCAGCCCCCGCCTTCCCGCCTGATGGTGGACAACCTGGTGCTGCAGATGGATGCCATTACCCGGGGCCAGGGCATCGGCATACTGCCGGTGCAGTTCGCCGAGGGCTATATGGCGGCCCACCCGGGCAACATCATGCGCTGCCTGCCCGAGTGGCGGCTGCCGTCACGGCCGGTGGGGCTTTTGTACTCCTTCGGGCGCCAGCCGCGCAAGGTGGGGGCGCTGCTGTCCCATATCCGCAAATCGATACCGGAAGAGTGGCGTTATCAGGAAGAGCAGGCCTGCTAGCAGCACAGCCGCTGGCGTTCGGGCCTGTTGCCCATGTGCGCCAGCCGGGCCCGGGCCGGGGTGATATAGTCCTGATAATGGCTGAAGGTGTGCTGCAAGATGGCCCTGGTGCCGGCATCCAGGGCCGGCGACAGCCGGTAGTAGACCCATTGGCCCTCGCGCCGGTCGGCCAGCAGGCCGTGCTGGCGTAGCAGCGCCAGGTGACGGGAGATCTTGGGCTGGCTCTCGTCCAGGGCGTGGGTCATTTCACAGACGCACATTTCCTGCTCGGCCATGATCATCAGCACCAGTTGCAACCGGGTGTCGTCGGACAGGGCCTTGAACAGGCTGAGGGGGAGGGCTTCGGTTACCACAGGGACTTCTCCTGGCGATCCTGTACCAGCACCAGCAGCTTGATGCGCTCAAAGATTTCGTGCACTACCCTGGCGGCTTCCGGCTGGGAGCAGCAGGAGGCGTCTTCGAAGTGCCAGGCCATGAAACGGGCCGACGGCACCGCCTGGGCGGCGGCCTCGGCCTGTTCGCACAGGCTGATCACGATATCGAAATACTGATCCGCAACCCTATCCAGCCCTTTGCTGTAGAGTCCTTCGGTGCTGACGCCAAGCCGGTGCAGGGCGGCCAGCGCATTGGGCTCTATATCAGAAGGCTGGAGGCCTGCGCTCGTCACCTCGTAGCGGTCAGCCGCTAGGTGTTTGAGCAAGGCCTCGGCGATAGGAGAGCAGACGGCATTGCTGTGGCAGACAAAAAGCACACGAGTCATGACGGAATCTGGATCCTGAATGATGGCAACATCATATATTCGGACTTCCATATGTCAACGTCGGCTTCATCCTATTGTCATCTGGTTGCGCTAGAGCCGGCTTGCCAGGGCCTTGGCGAGGGCACGGGTGCTGCTGAAGGCCGCTTCCACCCGTCCGCCCAGGCCCCTGGCCTTTTCAAACAGGGTTATCCCGGCCCGGGGCAGCAGTTCCCGGACCAGGCCGGCGCCGATAATGGCGATGCTGGGGTTCATGGCGTCCTTGTGTGTTGGGGGTGCGGGCCTTGTCTTGACCGGGCCACCGCCGAGGGTCTTTCATTGGAAGAGGGAGGGCGCCGGCAGATTTTTTGAAACTCAAACGTTTGCGCATTTTCTGTACCGGTGAGCCGGCCGCGGCTTTTTGCTAGACTCCGCCCCACTGTTTTTAGAGGTGAAGATAAATGAAGTTTCCCGGCCAGCGTAAACACAAGCATTTCTTCCCGGTGGAGTCGCGGGATCCGCGCCTGAGCGAGCTGCTGCCCCAGAACAAGCCGCTGTCCGGCCATATCTGCGGCCTCGACCAGGTGCTGGTGGATATCGAAGCCCATGTGGACGACGGCTTCCTGGCCCGGCACGGCCTTTCCAAAGGTCACTCCATGCTGCTGGCGGCGGACAAGGCCGAGGGCATCTACCGGGAACTGCTCGAGCGGAAACTGATCGTCTCGGAATTCGCCGGCGGCACCATCGGCAACACCCTGCACAACTACTCGGTGCTGGCCGACGACAGATCCGTGCTGTTCGGGGTGATGAGCGAGAATATCCGGGTGGGCAGCTCGCCCTACCGTTACCTGTGCACCTCTTCCTCCCGGGTGGATCTGAACTATCTGCAGCCGGTGGCCGGCTCCATCGGCCAGTGCATCACCCTGATAAGCCCGGACGGCGAACGCAGCTTCGCCATCAACAAGGGTATGATGGACTGGCTGACGCCCGCCTACCTCGACAAGAGCCAGATCCAGACCGCCTCGGCGCTGGTACTCACCGCCTACCTGATGCGTTGCGAAGAGCACGAGCCCATGCAGCAGAGCGCCCTGCAGGCGGCCGAGTGGGCGCGGGAAGCGGGGGTGCCGGTGGTGCTGACCATGGGCACCCGCTTTATCGTGGAAGACCGCAAGGACTGGTGGCAGCAGTTTATCCGCGACCATGTCACCCTGGTGGCGATGAACGAAGACGAGGCCCTGGCCCTGACCGGCATCGCCGACCCGCTGCTGGCCTGCGAGCAGGTGCTGGAGTGGACCGACCTGGTGCTGTGCACCGCCGGATCCGCTGGCCTCTACCTGGCCGGTTACGTGGATGACGAGCACAAGCGGGAAACCAGCCGGTTGTTGCTGCCCGGCGCCATTCCCGAGTTCAACCGCCATGAATACTCCCGCCCCATGCGCAAGGCCGACTGCACGATGCCGCTGAAGATCTACACCCATATCTCACCCTACATGGGCGGGCCCGAGCGCATCAAGAACACCAACGGCGCCGGCGACGCGGCCCTGGCCGCCCTGCTGCACGACATGGCGGCCAACGACCACCACCGTCACAACGTGCCCGGCAGCGTGAAGCACCGGGCCCGGCACCTGACCTATTCCTCCCTGTCCCAGGTGAGCAAGTACGCCAACCGGGTCAGCTTCGAAGTGCTGGTGCAGCATTCGGCCCGGCTGTCCCGCGGCCTGCCGGAGCGGGAAGACTCGCTGGAGGAAGCCTACTGGGCGCGGTGAATGCCTCCGCCCGGCCTGTTACCGGGTGCCGTTATCTGCTACAAGTTAACGGCGAGGTACAGCATTAAGGCCATGATATGGATATTCCCGCACAGATTAAGCAGCAGAGCTGCATGGATTGCCTGAGCGGCCAGTCGCTGGGATTCGAGATCAGGATGGCGTTCCAGCCCATCATCGACTGGCAGCAGCAGGACGTGTTCGCCTACGAGGCCCTGGTGCGCGGCCCTGACGGCCAGGGCGCCGGCTGGGTGTTCGATCGCATCACCGGTGACAACAAGTACTATTTTGACCAGTCCTGCCGGGTAAAGGCGATAGAAACCGCCAGCCGCCTGGGCTGCGATAAGCTGCTCAGCATCAACTTCCTGCCCAATGCCGTGTACAACCCGGAAACCTGCATCCGTGCCACCATAGAGGCGGCCAGCCTGTTCGGGTTCGATCTCAGGAAGATCATCTTCGAGGTGACCGAAGGCGAACAGATCATCAGCCAGGACAAACTCAAGCGCATTTTTGAATCCTACGCCCGCCATGGCTTCCTGACCGCCATCGACGACTTCGGCGCCGGTTTTGCCGGGCTGGACTGGCTGCACAGCCTCAAGCCCGCCATCCTCAAACTGGACATGAGCCTGATCCGCGACATTCACCGGGACGCCGCCAGGCAGCGCCGCCTGGCCGACGTGCAGCAGCTGTGCCACAAGCTGGGTACCCTGGTCCTGGCCGAAGGTATCGAAGTGGAGGAAGAGCGGGATTTTCTGGTTAACGCCGGAGTACGCTACCTGCAGGGCTACCTGTTCGCCAGACCGGCCCTGGAGCAGCTGGTGGGGCGGGACGAGATCCTGGGGTGGGAATAACCACCATACTGGCCTGTCTCGTAGACGTGGATTTATTCGCGTGAGTCAGCAATATCATGACCACCTTTTAAACCTGGCTGTTCATCAAGGTGCTCATACTCATGGCTACATGGCGCAGCGATTCAATTTCGGCTGATTTGTCACCCTTTCGCCACGCCAGCATCAGCGGCGAATAAATGGGGAGGTCATCGAATTCATAGGCAACCAGGTTCTCATCCCCCTTTGCCAGAATGCTGGGCATGATGGCGTAGCCCATGCCCGTGGCCACCAGCCCTCGAATGGTAATGTCGTCATGACACTCCTGCACGATATGTGGCGTAATGCCTGCATTACGGAAATATTGGTCAATGCGATCGTAGCTGCCCGGGGTTGAATTGCGGTTAAAGCAGATAAAGGGAGCCGCGGCAAAATCGCGCAGCGACGTCGGAATTTTATCCAGCAGGCTGGGATGACGGCGACTAATCACCGCCATGCGGAAATTGCCAATCGGCAGCGTATCCAGGAGTGGTTCATCATCCGGTTCGATGAACAGGACTCCCGCATCGATGTTTCCCTGCAGGAGCGCCGTCGTCTGGGGGCCGGACAGCATGGACTCGAGCGACAGCCGAATATCCGGATACTGCGTACGGAATCGACTGATCAATCCTGAAATGCTGGGAATATAAGGATGTATGGTGGTGATGCCGATAGACAGGCTGTCGATATGACCGTCCGAGATGGCTTTCGTCTTCATGGCGACGTTGTCAAAGTCGGCCACCAGACGCACGGCATTGTCATACAAGAATGTCCCCGCCCGGGTTAAGACCACTCCCTTGTGATTTCTGTTGAGCAGCCGGGTGCCCAGTCCTTCTTCGAGCAGCCGGATTTGTCGGGTTAACGCCGGCTGGGCAATGTGAATTTTCTTCGCCGCCGAGGTGATGGAGCCCTCATCGACGACCGCCAGAAAGTACTTCAGTTTTCTTATATCCATGGTGTTATCTCGCCCTAATCCGCTTGTGGCATATCAAAAAGGCATGTCCCTATCGAGAAGAAGTATTTTCCGGTCATTAACCCGTTGAATATGATGAAAAACGCCTTTCAGTGCAATATCACGGAACGGCGGTTGAATGGACTCTTTCCCCTGAAAGAGCGCTTCTCGTCGGAAGCACGAGCGCCGTTCTCGGGAGAGAAAGCCAGTATCTGGCAACGACAACAGAGGGATCTACCTAATGCAAGAGCGTGATATAGAGCGCATGATTGCCTTTCGGCGTGAGCTTCATCGGTTTCCGGAACTTTCCTGTGACGAGCGGCAGACCGCCGAGCGGGTGGTCGGCATGCTGCGCGACATCGGCGTCGATGAAGTTCATCAGGGTATAGGCGGCCACGGTGTGGTCGGCATCATCAACGGCTTGTCCGCCGGGCGCAGCGTGGGGCTGAGGGCCGACATGGACGCCCTGCCGTTGGTGGAAGAAAACAGCATGGCATACCGCTCCAGCCATCGGGGGGTGATGCATGCCTGCGGCCACGACGGCCATACGGCGATGTTAATGGGTGCTGCGCTGGACCTGGTGCAGCAGAGGCCCGCTGCCGGGCGCGTGGTGCTTATCTTCCAACCTGCCGAGGAACTCGGCACCGGGGCTCCGGCCATGCTCGACGATGGCTTGCTGGATCGCTTTCCCTTCGACGCCATTTTTGGCATGCACAACTGGCCCGGGGTCGAGAGCGGTCGCTTCGTGGTCCACGATCGGCCCCACATGGCCTCGAGTGACGATTTCGAAGTGCAGTTCAACTCCGAAGGCGGCCATGGCGGCATGCCCCACCTGGCGGCGGATCCGGTCTTTGCATCCGGACTGTTCGTGACCGCTCTGCAACAGATAGTCAGTCGCAATACCAATCCCGAGGATATCGCCGTGGTCAGTGTCGGCAGTCTTCAGAGCGGCCATGCCAGCAACATTATCCCGGCCATGGCCAGGATCAAGGGCACCGCCCGCAGTTTCAAACCCGGCGTACGGCAGCAGATCGAGAAACGTATTCACGAGATCGTTGAAGGGATCGGCCTGGTGACGGGCTGTTCCCCAACCATTGATTACCGACCCTCGACCCCGCCGGTGGCCAACGATCCGGCCTGTGCTACCCTCGCGCGCAGCGTGGTCGAAGAGCTGTGGGGCGCGTCCCAACTGGTGGATCATCCGATCAGCATGGGCGCCGACGACATGGGTGCTTTCCTTGAAAGAGTGCCAGGCACCTATGCCTGGATTGGTAATGGTTGCGGTGGTTCGGCTCCGCAGCTGCACCAGCCGGATTATGACTTCAACGACGACATACTGGAGAAAGGAAGCCGCTTTCTTTCCCACGCCGCCCGACGTTTTCTCGACGGCAACCGGTGAGTCCAGGGGGGAATATGAATCATCTAGACAGAACCACAGTGCTCGATACCACCCCACGCTGGCAGCTCGGTTTTCCACACATCTTCGTGGTCTTGTTCACCTTTATCTGCGTCGCGGCCATCATGACCTATCTCATCGATGCGGGAAGCTATGAGCGCGTGCTCTCCGAACAAGGGAAAACCGTGGTGGTGCCCGGCAGTTACGCCACCATTGATGGCCAGAAAGCGACTCTGCTTACGCCATTCATCGCCGTTTTCGAGGGCATGAAAGAAGGCAGCAGCATCATCTTTTTCATTTTTATCTCCGGGGGGGCCTTCGGGGTGCTCAAGGCCACGGGGGTACTGCAGAAGCTGGTGGCCAGTATCAGCCGTAGCCTGTCGGGCCACGACATCATCCTGATCCCGTTGCTGATGCTGTTGTTCGCCATCGGTGGTGCGACCTTTGGTCTCGCCGAGGAGACCATCGCCTTTATCATCATCCTGGCACCCATGATGAGGATGCTGGGCTATGACGCCATGGTCGCCGCCGCCGTCCCGCTGGTGGGGGCTGGCGCCGGCTTCTCCGCCGCGTTCATGAATCCCTTTACCGTCGGCGTGGCCCAGGATATTGCCCAGCTGCCGATGTTTTCGGGCATGGGCCTGCGGGTAGTTTACTGGCTGGTGTTTGTCAGTGTGAGCATCGCTTTTGTGACCTACTATGCCGCCAGGGTGAAATCGGTTCCGGTGCCCGGCACCGCCGGGGGCCAGGATGCGCTTAGCGAAAGCCCGCTGACCCACGCCGACCGTTTAATCCTGTCGGCCTTCGCCGGCGCCATACTGCTGATTGCCTACGGCGTGATCCGCCATGGCTGGTATATCGGTGAGATGTCCGGGATGTTCCTGCTGATGTGCATGCTGGTCGGCACCTTTGCTCGCATGAGCCCCAACGAGATCGCCGAGCATTTTGTCAACGGGCTCAAGGACATCGCCATGGGTGCACTGGTGGTGGGGTTTGCTTTCGGCATCCTGATCGTGCTCAAGAATGGCAGCATTCTCGATACCATCCTCTACCACCTGGAGCAGTTGCTTGGTGGCATGCCGCCGGTGCTGACGGCCGTCGGCATGTTCCTGGTGCAGTTGCTGCTTAACTGTCTGGTGCCTTCCGGCAGCGGACAGGCCGCCCTGACCATGCCGCTGATGGTACCGCTGGCCGACTTGGTGGGCGTGACCCGCCAGACCGCGGTGCTGGCCTTCCAACTGGGCGACGGTATTACCAATATCGTTACGCCTACCTCCGGCTATTTTATGGCCGGGTTGTCGGTGGCCGGGGTGTCCTGGAGCAAATGGATCAGGTGGATTCTGCCGCTCTTTCTTATCCAGCTGACGCTGGCCGCGGGCATGGTTACCCTTGCCTATTATCTCTCCTGGTCTTGAAAGGAAGTTTTCTTATGCAGATTAAACAGATCACCGTCTATGGCGTGCGCTTGCCACTCAAGCAGCCCTTCAAGATTGCCTACGATACCTACGAGGATATCGAAAGCATCCTGGTGAGGATTGAATCCACCTCGGGCGAAACCGGTTGGGGAGAGGCGGTCGTCGATCAGCATGTGTCCGGGGAAACCTGGCAGTCGGCCCGCCAAATCATTACCCGGGAACTGGCTCCGTTGTTGTTGGGGAGCTCCTTCGACGGAATCGGTCCTTTCCACAAGGCGGCGGAGGCGCGTATCCGCCACAGCCCTTCTGCCAAGGCCGCCTTGGATATTGCCCTGCATGATTTGCTGGCCCGGCACTGCAAGGTGCCGCTCTATAGCCTGCTTGGCGGGCGATGTCATGCCCGCCTCGAGCTGCCCTGTGTGATCAGCATGTTGGCACCGGAGGAAATGGCGCGCCAGGCGCGGGAAGCCTGCGCCCGGGGTTATTCCTCGGTCAAGATCAAGCTCGGCGATGCTCCGCAACAGGACATAGAGCGTATCGCCCGCGTCCGGGAGGCGATGGCGCCGGGCGTGGTCCTGCGGGTGGATGCCAACCAGGGCTGGAGTGCCAAGCAGGCCCTGCAGGTGATCCGCCAGGCCGTGCCCTATCGAGTGGAATGGTTCGAACAACCGGTCTCCATTGAAAACCTGGATGCGCTGACGCGGATCACCCAGGCGACCGAGGCGCTGATCATGGCCGATGAACCCATCCACGGCGTGCGCGACATGCTCGAGGTGGTCCGCCGCCAGGCGGCGGACATGGTCAATATCAAACTGATGAAGTCCGGGGGCCTGTATGCCGCCCGGGCCATGGCCGAGCTCGGCCTTGCCGCCGACATACCCTGTCAGATCGGCTCCATGGTGGAGTCGTCGGTAGCCACCCTGGCCGGGGCGCACCTGGCGTTGGCCCACAGCAACATCGTGGCCAACGATCTGGTGGGACCGTCGATGATCTCCCGCGATGTCGCCGACATGCCCGGCAGCGAGACCCATATAGAGTTGTCCGGCGCCCCCGGGCTTGGCATCCGGGTGGACGAAGAGCGGGTGCGGGCAATGAGCACCTTCGAGGACTGCGTCGACTGATGCCGTGATGAGCCTGGGGTAGCGCTGACCCCCAGCCCCGCCGCTTGGACGGAAACATGAAAAAGCCCCGGCACCATGGGTGCCGGGGCTTTGTTTTCGGTGTCTCAATACGCGGGACAAGTGTCAGTCGGCAAAGGCCGTATCCCGCAGGAACAGTGCAATCTGCGGGAAGGCGATAATCAGCCCGGCGGCGGTGATCAGGATGAAGATAAAGGGCGGGGTGCCGCGGATCACCTCCATATAGGGGCGCCTGAAGATGGCGATGGCGGTGAAAATGTCGCACCCGAACGGCGGGGTGGCCGAACCGATGGCCACCTGCAGGGTGATCAGCACACCGACCAGCACCGGATCCAGGCCGGTGGCCTGAATCGCCGGGGCGAAGATGGGGGTGAGCACCAGGATCACCACGATGGGATCGACGAACATGCAGGCGATAAAGAAGGCCACGCAGATGGCGATCAGCACGCCCACCGGGCCGGCCTGGCTCACGCCCACCGCATCCAGGATGGTCTGGGGGATCTGGGCGAAGGAAATAATCCAGGAAAAGCTGTTACCCACGGCCACCAGAATAAATACCACGGCGGTGATCAGGCCGGTGGATTTGGCGATACGATAGATTTCACTGAACTTGAGCGAGCGGAAGATCAGAAACTCCAGCAAAAAGGCATAGAGCACGCATACCGCCGCCGCCTCGGTGGGGCTGAAGATACCGCCGTAAATGCCGCCCACCACGATCACCGGGAAGAACAGCGGCCACAGGGCATCCCTTACCGAGCGGGCCCTTAGCTTCCAACTGGCCCTGGGCTCGGTAGGAACCTGGTTTTTATGGGCGTAATACAGGCAGTAGAGCGAGAACATCGCCAGGATCAGCAGGCCCGGGCCGATGCCGGCGATAAACAGCTCGGCAATGGAAGTTCCGGAGATCACGCCGTAGATGATCATGCCGATGCTCGGCGGGATCAGAAAGGCGATGTCGCTGGCGTTGATGATCAGCGCCAGGGTAAAAGAGTCGGAATAACCGGCCTTGAGCATTTTCGGGCGCAACGGGGAGCCGACCGCCACCACCGTTGCCTGGGTAGATCCCGACACGGCACCGAACAGGGTGCAGGAAGTGGCGGTACTGATCGCCAGGCCTCCCTTGATGTGCCCGATAAAGGCCATCACCATGTTGATCAGCCGGTCCGCCGAATGGCCGCGGGTCATGATATCCGCCGCCAGGATGAACATGGGCACGGCAATCAGGGAAGCGGGGCGGATCCCGGACATCATTTGCTGGATGAAGGTGCTCATCTGGCCGAAGCCGTCGAACATCATTACAAAGCCGACGACGGCAGCCGTCGTCAACGGGATCATCATCGGAAAGCCCAGCAGCAGGAGCCCGATCATGATGATCATCAATATCGTTGCCATGATGAATGCCTTTTGTCGTCTGGTTCGAAAGCGGTGGGGGGCTACCGCTTCGTTTCGGTATCGGCGTAGCTGTCCACCACCTGGGTGGAGAGGTACACCTGGTCGCCGGTGATATTCTTGATGGCCGTCAGCAGATACTGGATGCCGGTAACGGCGAAGCCGACCGGAGCCCAGATATAGATCCACCAGATTTCAATACCCAATGCCGGCAGGATACGGCCGCGGCTATACAGGGTTTCTATGTAGCCATAGGAGTGATAGCAGAGGAAAAACATCACTACCGACGTAAATAGGGCGATGAAAATCATCAGTACCTTGCGCACCCGGGCGGGAAACGCATCGTACAACGCCGACATGCGGATATGGCGGCCATGGCGGGCCGCGTAACCGAGGCCGGCGAAGGTGATGAAGACGATGAGTATCCGGTTGATCTCGCCGGAGAAAAACAGGCCTTCTCCGAATACAAAGCGGGCGACCACGCTGACACAGGTGTTGATTGCCATCAGGATTACACCGGTGGCCAGCACCACGGCTTCCATTTTGGCAATCCATTCGTCGACGATACCCAGAAAGCCGGGCAGGCCCGACTTGTAAGAACCTGTGTCGTCTTCTACCTCTGGGGAATGCTCGGGCATTGGGTTTCTACTCCAGAACAGCAGGCTCCCGCCGGGAGCCTGCGCAACCTCAGTTTTGCTCTATTTCTTGCAGGTCTTGCTTGAATTTATCCAGCAGGTCCTGGCCACGCTGGCCGGTCATCTCGATAAATTTCTTTTCTACTTGCGGAGCACGCTCTTTGAACGCCGCTATCTGCTGATCGTTCAGGCGGGTAACGGTCACCTTGTCGTTGCTGCTGGTGATCTTCTCCAGCGCACGATCGGCCAGGCCGTCGATATGCTCGATGATCTCTTCAAAGGCGTAGTCGGCGGCATCCCTCACCAGCTTTTTGTCTTCATCGGAGAGGTCGTTGTAGAAGTCCTGGTTGGCCATCATGGCGGTGGTGAACCAGCCATGGCCGGTGAAGATCAGGTTGGGAGACACCTCGTACAGGCCGCCGGACTCAATCCAGAAAATCGGGTTTTCCTGGCCCTGGATCATGTTGGTTTGCAGGGCGCCGTACACCTCACCCCAAGGCAGCGGCGTCGGGGTGGCGCCGAAGGCGGAGTAGGTTTCCGACAGCAGCGGATTGGTCATGACCCGGATTTTCTTGTTGTTCAGCTCTTGGGGGGTGGTGACTTGCTCGTCGAGGGTGATCACCATTTCTCCCTCGGGATACATCTTCAGCAGCTCCAGCCCCTTCTCGGCGTACAGCGCGGGGAAATCCTTGTTGATGGCTTCACTGTTGCGGAAGAAAGTGATCACCGTGTCCATATCGGTGGGCATCAGATAGGGAATAAAGAAGATCTGGGCCTCGGGGATCAGGGAGCCGGTAAAGCCGGGGGACTGATTGACGAAGTTGAGGATGCCGTCCTGGGTTTGCTCCATGATGTCGTCGGATTCGCCCAGCTCACCGAAACGGTAAACCTGCAGGGTGTGGTCCGAGTGCTCCTCTATGTATTCCTTGAACTTGTAGGCGTACACGTCCTGAACATCGCCTTCGTACTCTTCATGGGCGTAGCGCCAGTTGGCGGCGTTCACCGCACTGGCGGCGGTGATGGCCGCCAGGGCCAGTGTCGGCAGGGCGGCCCGTTTCCCGAGTTTACTGAAGTTGTTCATCGCGTAATCTCCACTTTTTTGAGTTGTAACTTCCTGTGCGTTTTTAAAGACTGACAAAATAAAACGGCTCGCGCAAGGAAAGATCACCATAAAATGGCCGGGTTCTCTGTGGCTTTTTTGTTTCAACTGATTGAAATTTAGGTTTGTTTTTCGTGCTGCGCGGGCGTGTTAAGCACCATCCCGCATATGGTTACGGCGGCGAGGATCGCTTATTTCGGTACCGAAATGAGGGCTGATTATGGTTTTGATGCTAATCATTTAAGCGGTGAATCCTGCCAGCTTCTCTCTTGCAGGATCGACTTGTAGGGGCCATTTCTACGGACCTTTTCACGGCCGCCCCGCAACAAAAAGCCCCGGTGCCATCGGCGCCGGGGCTTGGTTTTGAGGCTTATGCCTTAGGGTTACTTGACCAGCTCAACCACGCCCTCTTCCGCCTGCTTGCCGCGGGGCCAGAGGCCGATGACGACCTGCCAGGTTACCGCCAGGGCGCCGATGATAAACACGATGTCACCGAAGGTGCGCACCCAGCGCAGGGTTTGCAGCAGGCCCTGCTGCATAAAGCTTTCGCTGCGGGCGTACCACAGGCCTTCGCTGGCGCTGGCCACGAACTGGATGACCCCCACCGGTAGCACGCTGGTGAACAGCATCAGCACCAGGCCGCCGTTCAGCCACCAGAAGGCGGTTTTCATCAGCGACTCGTTGAACACCAGGTTGGGGCGGATGTAGCGCAACACCAGCAGGGCGAAGCCCAGTGCCAGGAAGCCGTACACCCCGAACAGCGCCGCGTGGGCGTGGTGTTCAGGCCCTGGATATAGTAGAGCGCGATGGGCGGGTTGATCATAAAGCCCAGCACCCCGGCACCCAGCATGTTCCAGAAGGCCACGGCCACGAAGAAGGTCAGCGGCCACTTCACGTTTTCCATCCAGGGGGCGCGGTGCTTCAGGCGCCAGTTTTCCCAGGCCTCGTAACCCAGCACCACCAGGGGCACCACTTCCAGCGCGCTGAAGGTGGCGCCCACCGCCATGATGGGGGGGAGAAGTACAGGTGGTGGAAGGTGCCGGGAATGCCGCCCAGCATAAACAGCGAGGCCGAGGCCAGGCTGGCGGTGGTGGCGAACACCTCGAAGAAGCCTTCCACCCACAGGTGCACTATCCACCAGCGCCAGTATTTAAAATACTGGTGTCCACGACAAACTTGGGAATGATGTTTTCATTTTGTTGATTACAGGTTTTTGTGTGTTGTTATTTGTTCGTTGTTATTTGTTTGTTGTTATTTGGGTGTTGTGATGTAAAGTTATATTTTTGATTGCTCCTTGAGTCGGAGGGTAGTTATTTATGCTATATGTTTCCTCTTCTAAATAATATATGTCCTGTTTTCTTAAGTATGATTGTGGTAATGGCTTTAGTATTGAGGTGTTTATGATTGATGATAAGAGTATTTTATATGAAAAAGTTAATTATCACCGCCGCTGTGAATGGAGGGATTACTCCTCGTAGTAAAAATCCTGCTGTTCCTTATACTCCTGAGGAAATTGCTGATTCTGTTTACCAATGTTGGATGGCTGGGGCAAGTGTTGCACATATTCATGCTCGTAATGTGGAAGGTAAACCTAGTTATGAATTTGATATGTGGAAAGAGATTTACGAATGTATTCGTAACCGATGTGACATTATATTGAATTTTAGTACTTCTGGATTAAATCTACCACCGGATGCTCCAGAGGAAAAAGCATGGAACCACCTTCCCTTGCAGCCTGAAATCGCATCATTCAATTGTGGATCAGTCAATCATGGGGATAAACCTTTTATAAATTCCCCATCCATGGCCAAAAAATTGGCAGTTGATCTAGAGCGATTTAATGTGCTGCCAGAAATTGAAATATATCACTCTGGTGTCATAAATGAGGCTGTCACATTAAGAAATCAAGGTTTTTTGAAATGTCCTCTTCTGTTTTCCTTCGCAATGGGGATTCATGGTGGAGTTGATGCAACCTGCAAGAACTTACTTAACCTGATAGATAATTTGCCAGAAAGAAGTATTTGGTCTGCGATCGGGATAGGGCAGGCGCAGCTTCCAATCAATATGTACTCCATTCTGCTTGGTGGTCATGTTAGAACCGGGTTGGAGGATAATGTTTATTATCGCAAAGGTGAGTTGGCAACAGATAATGCTCAACTTGTGGATAGAGTTGTACGTCTTTCACATGAGCTTGGCCGTGATGTTGCTAGTCCGGCAGAAGCTAGGGAAATCATGGGGCTGCATATTCCGGAAACGACGTTATGAACTATGTGAATATAATCCGTCGTCCTCGTAGGTTACGTCGAAATAAGGAGATGCGTCATCTTGTTAGGGAAAGTAGGTTTAGCTTGGATGATTTAATTCAGCCTATTTTTGTAGAGGAAGGAATAACAGAACCTGAACCCATTGATAAGCTTCCAGGGATATTCAGGGTGCCTGAGTCACGACTTGGCGACGAAGTTGAGTCTCTATATCAGCTCGGTATTCGCTACGTGATGCCTTTTGGAATATCACACAACAAAGACGAACAGGGTAGCGACACTTGGTCTGATAATGGGTTATTGACACGGATGATTCGTATCATAAAGCAGCAGCGTTATGACATGGTTGTCATCCCCGATATTTGCTTCTGTGAGTATACCACTCATGGTCACTGCGGAGTGGTTTCGTGTGGACATGTTGATAACGATAAGACGCTCGAAAACCTGGTCAAGCAGTCAGTCATTGCCGCAAGAGCAGGAGCCGACATGCTGGCTCCTTCTTCTATGATGGATGGCCAAGTAGGTGCGATCCGTTCTGCCCTGGATGAAGCTGGATTTTCTCATGTAGCTATCCTGGCTCACGCGATAAAGTTCTCATCTGCATTTTATGGTCCTTTTCGAAGTGCTGTCGGTTGCGAACTTGTAGGGGACCGTTACGGATATCAAGCGGATTATGCAAATGGCCGTCAAGCCATGATAGAAGCTCGTTTAGACGAAGACCAAGGTGCTGATATCTTAATGGTTAAACCTGGTACCCCGTATTTGGATGTAGTAAGCCGCCTTCGCGGCCGTACCGATCTGCCGATTGCGGTCTACCAAGTGGCTGGTGAATATGCAGCCATAAAATTTGGATCCCTGGCTGGAGCTTTCGATGAGAAAAATATGGTGTTGGAAGTTATCACAGGGTTCAAGCGTGCTGGCGCCGACATGATCGTTAGTTATTTTTCTCGCCAAGTGGCTGAATGGTTTTACAAAAAACAGATAGAGGCTAATGATGAATATTAAAGAATTTTGTGATGGTCGTTATCCTGTAACACACATTGGGGAGAAAATAAACACTAAGAATAAAGTTGTAATCCTATTACATGGACGAAGACAATCAGTAGAAGATATATTTAATATGGCAGAAAAGTTGGGTTTTTCTCGAGTGTCATGGCTTCTCCCGTGTGCTCCAGAGAAAACTTGGTATCCTCATGGGTTTCTTCGCCCATTGAATATAAATCAGCCTTATCTCGATGATGCATTGTCATGCATCGATTATCTGATTGAACTATTGAGCATGCATGGTGTTGAACGGAGAAATATTATAATCATGGGATTCTCTCAAGGTGCTTGTATAGGCAGTCAATATTTAGCATCTTTTCGTCGAAAATTAGGGGGGGCTTTATTATTCACTGGGGGACTATTTGGTCCGGAGGTGAGTCTTCCCATTGATGAAGAAAAAGCACTGCTGAATATGCCAATCTTTATAACTGGAAGTGCCACTGATAGTTGGGTTCCAGCTTCTCGCATTATTGAAACAACCAGATACTTCAGGAGTCTTGGCGCTGAGGTGAAGGAGGTGGTATTTGAAAATAGAGATCATCTGGTATCTGACTTAGAGATAGAAATGGCGAAAAAGTGGTTGTCAGAATATTTAGAGCTACATACTGAGGAAAAGAGCCATGTATGATGCTTTTGTTTGTGACTATGTACGCACACCTATCGGGAAATATGCTGGCTCTCTTTCCAGTGTTAGAGCTGACGATCTAGCTGCTGTTGTTTTAAGAGCATTGAAAGATCGCCATGAAAACATAGAGTGGGAATATTTGGATGACGTGATATTGGGGTGTGCAAATCAATCAGGAGAAGATAATAGAAATGTGTCTCGTATGAGCCTTCTCCTGGCAGGTTTTGATGTGAGTGTTCCTGGAACTACGATTAATCGACTTTGTGCGTCAGGAATGGATGCTCTCGCGATGGCCGCCCGTTATATAAAGTCTGGTGAGGCAGATCTGTTGCTAGCTGGTGGCGTTGAATCAATGTCCCGAGCGCCATTGGTTATTCCTAAATCGGAGCATGTGTTTTCTCGTCGAACTGAGATCTTTGATACTACAATAGGCTGGCGTTTTGTTAATCCAAAAATGCAGTCTTTATACGGCATCGACTCTATGCCTGAAACTGCAGAGAATATAGCGGAACAATTTAACATAAGCCGCGATAGTCAAGATTGTTTTGCTCTTTGGAGTCAGAAAAAGTATGCTGAGGCAGCTAGAGCTGGTATTTTTAACAATGAAATAACTTCAGTGAAAATTAGTTCATCTCGTGGTGAAAGCACTCTGGTGAAAAATGATGAACATCCACGGGTTACAACTTTTGAAAAACTTAACTCTCTTCCAACGCCATTCCGTAAAGTCAATGGCACTGTCACAGCAGGTAACTCATCTGGTATAAATGACGGGGCGGCGGCACTGTTACTTGCTTCTAATGACTCAGTTCTTCGATACAATTTACAACCTCGTGCTAGGGTAGTTGCTAGCGCTTGTGCGGGGGTGCAACCCCGCATCATGGGGATAGGTCCAGTTCCAGCCGTGCGTAAGGTGTTAAAGCTGGCCGGACTATCACTTGATGATATAGATGTTCTGGGAATTAATGAAGCTTTTTCCTCTCAAGCGCTTGCTGTTATCCGTGAGTTGGGGCTGGGTGAGCAAGATCCACGGATAAATCCTAATGGTGGTGCAATTGCTCTCGGACATCCATTAGGAATGAGTGGTGCCCGTATAGTAGGCTCTGCAATTAATCATCTTCATCGTTTCAACGGCCGTTATGCCCTATGCACAATGTGTGTGGGTGTGGGACAGGGTATAGCAATAATTATAGAGCGTTGCTAATTTCACCTTATTGGCAGTGATGTCCTGTTAACGCCATTCTGACGGGACATCACATAAAGCCCAGCACCAACTAAGGTACCTCCGGCTATTTCATTCCACTCTGGATGTTGTCCTGTTAGGATAAATGTCACCAGTGCAGAAAACAAAGGGCACAGAAATAAAAAGCCGCTGGTTTGTACCGAACCTCCTATTTTTAGTGCTGCAAACCATAACCCTATCGCTCCGGTCGACGCTGGTATCGCCAGCCAGAAGAACATAATCCAGTGGTAGCTGTTGGATGGTAGAGAAAAAGACTGTTTACTCAATGCAGCAACAACAATGAGTAGCAGAGAGCCAAGTAGCATTTGCCAGAAAGTGACTATCCAGGGAGAAACTGAAATATCAAATTTTTTATTCAGAACGGTTGAGCAAGCCCAGCAAGTTGAAGCTAGCAAAACTAAAACGTCCCCATAACCTATGCTGTCGGTGCCGCTAAGGGTGAGTCCGATACAAATTATAACCCCAAAAAATGCAAGGGTTAGCCCACCCAGAGCTGGCCATGATGCCTTCTCTCCCAGAATGAATCGTGAAAAAACAACAACAAGTAAAGGGTTGCTGGCCATTATAATAGCTGCCTTAGAGGGGGTTGTTGCGGTTAAACCAATATTCAGAAGTGCCATAACCCCTGTAGTCTGAAGTGTTCCAATAACTAGTAGCTTTATCCAAGATAATTCACTTAATGAAAATCTTTCTTGGCGAACTTGTAAAAAAATAAAAGGCGTTAAAGATAGTGCGGCAATCAGGAATCGTGTGGATGCAGTCCATAAGGGGGACATGTCTTCCATGACTATCTTAGTGCTGACAAATGAAGATCCTTGTAGAAATGTAGATGCAATAACTAATAGAAAATATTGGTTGGTGACCGTTCTACCTTGCATGATTATATACTCCACTACATAATGCTATAGAGGTGGAATAATAGCAATTTCAGTTTTTTTTATTTGTCAGGAAAAGACAGTATTTGTTGAGAGTAGGACTGTTTGTTTAGATACTCTCTGGGAGACTTACCTGTTACACGTCTAAACATGACGGTGAAGGCGCCTTGTGAGGAATACCCTAGATTTTCTGCAACCTGACCTACAGCTTCTCCAGTAACCAAACGTGGGATAGCGTCCACAATACGAAGCTGTTCACGCCAGTGTACAAATGAGATGCCGACTTCGGTACGAAATAATCGTGTCAGGGTTCGGGTTGTTGCGCCTACCTCTTTAGCCCAATCAGTTAGCGAGCGTGGATCCCCGGGATTATCCAGTAAAGATTCACAAATTCTTCTCAGCCGCTTGTCTTTTCCCATGGGCAGCTTCAAACCACTTTCGGAGGACAGCCTCATTTCTTCCAACGCCAATGACAGCAAGCGGGCCTCGAAGCTATCGGATGGATAGTCTATCGGAAAGCTCGCGGCTCGAAGCAGTAACTCGCGCAGCAGGGGAGTAACACTGATCCCAACTGGATATGAGGGTAAACTGATCGAAAACTCCCGAACATTCACAAATAGCGTACGCAGCGATACGGATGTGCTTGCCGTCATTTCATGCTCGACATGGGGAGGCATCCATACCCCGCGCATGGGGGGCAGCAGCCAGTATTCATCCCGGGTGCGCAGCTTCATCGTACCGGTGCTTGCATATATCAGCTGTCCCCTCGAATGTTGGTGTAGGAAAACATGGCGACCAGCCGGGTACTCTTTGGACATGGGTACTACGGGATTTCTTGCATTCTCCCACTTATCAAGATTTGTGCCCTGAGAGTGATTCGCCTTCATGTCTTCAATACAGCCTTTTTGTTGATGGTATGTGTGGTTTGCGCATCTGGGAGTCGGAGCCATGAGAAGGTGGAGTGTTGCCGTTCCAGCGGTAATCGATGGCCTGTTCCAGATAGCGACGAGATGCCGCTCCATGAGAATCATACCGCTTGCCAACGCCGCTCGATATATGCGGTATATCGGTAGTATTGTCAATACCAAGGAGTTCTAACTTGGTTTTTCAAATATTAACCTAGTGGCAGTTTACATCTGGTGAATCAGGCCTAAAAGCCGCGTACTTACTGGGCTTCCTGGCAATCGAAACTGCCGCCGGGCTAATAAATACCTCTCTGTGTTTCCCTAAGAGGGCGTTAATTGATGCAGGAACGGTTCGGGCTGTTGGCAACAAGGGAAGGATGGGGGGCTCCGGTGCCAACAAAAAGCCCCGGTGCCATCGGCGCCGGGGCTTGGTTTTGAGGCTTATGCCTTAGGGTTATTTGACCAGCTCAACCACGCCGTCTTCCGCCTGCTTGCCGCGGGGCCAGAGGCCGATGACGACCTGCCAGCTGACCGCCAGGGCGCCGATGATAAAGACGATGTCACCGAAGGTGCGCACCCAGCGCAGGGTTTGCAGCAGGCCCTGCTGCATAAAGCTTTCGCTGCGGGCGTACCACAGGCCTTCGCTGGCGCTGGCCACGAACTGGATGACCCCCACCGGTAGCACGCTGGTGAACAGCATCAGCACCAGGCCGCCGTTCAGCCACCAGAAGGCGGTTTTCATCAGCGACTCGTTGAACACCAGGTTGGGGCGGATGTAGCGCAACACCAGCAGGGCGAAGCCCAGGGCCAGGAAGCCGTACACCCCGAACAGCGCCGCGTGGGCGTGGGTGGGCGTGGTGTTCAGGCCCTGGATATAGTAGAGCGCGATGGGCGGATTGATCATAAAGCCCAGCACCCCGGCACCCAGCATGTTCCAGAAGGCCACGGCCACGAAGAAGGTCAGCGGCCACTTCACGTTTTCCATCCAGGGGGCGCGGTGCTTCAGGCGCCAGTTTTCCCAGGCCTCGTAACCCAGCACCACCAGGGGCACCACTTCCAGCGCGCTGAAGGTGGCGCCCACCGCCATGATGGGGGTAGTGGTACCGGAGAAGTACAGGTGGTGGAAGGTGCCGGGAATGCCGCCCAGCATAAACAGCGAGGCCGAGGCCAGGCTGGCGGTGGTGGCCATTTTCTTGGACACCAGGCCCATGCTGCAGAAGATAAAGGCCAGGGCGGTGGTGGCGAACACTTCGAAGAAGCCTTCCACCCACAGGTGCACTATCCACCAGCGCCAGTATTCCATCACCGAAATGTGGGTACGCTCGCCGTAGAAGAAGCCGGCGCCGTAGAACAGGCCGATGGCGGCACAAGAGGCGGTGAGCAGGGCCAGCAGGTGCTTGTCGCCGGGCTGGCGCAGGGCGGGCACTATGCCGCGCAGCATCAGCACCAGCCACAGCACGATGCCGATGAACTTGCCGATTTGCCACAGGCGGCCCAGGTCCACGTATTCATAGCCCTGGTGACCCAGCCAGAAGCTGAGGTGGGCGGGCATGATCTGGGCGATGGCCAGGTAGTTGCCGATAAAGCTGCCCGCCACCACGGCGACCAGGGCCCAGAACAGCACATCGACCCCCAGTTTCTGGAACTTGGGATCTTTGCCGCCGTTGATCATCGGCGCCAGGAACAGGCCGGCGGCGAGGAAGCCGGTGGCAATCCAGAACAGGGCGCTTTGCAGGTGCCAGGTGCGCACCAGCGAGTAGGGCAGCCACTTGGACAGCTCAAAACCGTAGAAATGCTGGCCTTCCACCGTGTAGTGCGCGGTGAGGCCGCCCATCAGCACCTGGAAGGTGAACAGGGCCACCACCAGGAACACGTACTTGCCCAGGGATTTTTGCGAGGGTGTGAGTTTGAAGCTGGTGAGCGGATCCCGGGCCGGGGCGGCCGGCTCGTGCTCTTCTTCCTTGCGCAGGAAGGACCAGGCCCAGATCAGGCCGCCTACGCCGGCGATCAGCAGCACTACGCTGACGATGGACCAGACGATGTTCTCGGCGGTGGGCTTGTTGTCGATCAGCGGCTCGTGGGGCCAGTTGTTGGTGTAGGTGGCCTCGCCGCCGGGGCGTTCGGTGGCGGCGGCCCAGGCGGTCCAGAAGAAGAAGTTGTTCATGTCTGCCCGGCGCTCGGCGCTTGGCAGGGTGTTCTCCTTCATGGCGAAGCTCTGGCGGGTGCCGCGCAGGGCCGGATCGTCACTGAACAGCTTGTCGTAATAGGCACCGGTGTCGGCCATGGCGGCGGCCCGGCGTTCGGACACCACTAGCACGTCGGCCTCGGCGTCGTAGCTGTTGAACCGGTATTCCCGCTTCAGCCGGTGTTGCAGCAGCGCCTGCTGTTCGTCTTCCAGGTTATGGTAGGCGGTACCAAAGTCTTCCACCGCGGCCAGCTCCAGCCAGGCTTCCAGCTCCCGGTGCAGCCAGTCGGCGGTCCAGTCCGGCGCCTGGTAGGCGCCATGCCCCCAGATGGAGCCGAGCTGCATGCCACCCACCGATTGCCAGGCGGTCTGGCCGTCGAGAATGCCCTCTTTGGTGGTGAGCAGGGTACCGCTTTCGGTAACCACCTGGGCGGGGATGGGCGGCGCCACCCGGTAAACTTCACGGCCGAAATAGCCGAGAATGGCGAAGGTAATGCCGAGAACGACGAGCAGTATCGTCCACAGGCGACGATAGTTAGCCATGGTGCACCTCCTGGCGCGGGGATGGTTGGAACAGGATGTTGTTTTCCAGGTGGATGTGTTGCATTAAATCGGTGTGCAGCTCATCGATGCCGGCATAGAGCGCCTGCCAGGTATTGCAGGCCTCCGCCGGCAGGCTGAGGTGGTGGGTCAGCTCCAGCAACCGGACCAGGGCCTGGCCGTGGTCGTCGTGCTCCATGCGCATCACGCTGATGGGGCCGCGGGCCGGTTCGAACAGATCCCGGCGCAGCATGGGGAACAGGATCTGCTCCTCCTTCTGCATATGGCTTTCCAGCTCCTGGCGCATGGCGTCCAGGTGATCGGCCAGGCCAGTGGGACAGTCGGGGCTGTCGCCGTGCACCGCTTCTACCCGGCGGGCCAGGCGCAGCAGCTCGACCAGCTGCTCCCGGTGCACCGCGTGGTAGCGGGTCAGAATATAGTCAATAAGATCCGCGGTGCCGGCCTGGGCCCAGTTACGGCCACTGTCCTGCTGGGCCGGCAGGGCTTCCAGCTGGGCCAGCAGCTCGGCGCCGTCCAGGCCGCGTTCGGCCAGGGCCTCACGCAGCAGGGTGTGGCCGCCGCAGCAGAAATCCAGCCGGTGCTGATGCAAGATGCGGGTAGCGCCGGGAAGGTCCCTGGCGATTGAGCCGAGGGAATGGTCAAGCAGGCTCATGGTATTGCTCCTTGATTGGGGTATTATGGTTACCTATTTAGCAACCCCCGTGCCAGTTTTTAATTTATTGATTTTTAACAAATTAATATTTTGATGGTAAAAAATACCCTGGTCATATAGGGTAAATAAAACCCTTTAAAGGTAAAAAATACCCATGCTCAATGAAATCCTGCTCGCCGATCTCACCACCGAACTGCCCAGCGCGGTGCGGCTGCAAAGCCTGGTGCGCACCCTGCGCGAAAACTTTCGTTGCGGTGCCGTGTGCCTGCTCAAGCTGCAGGGCGAGGTGCTGAGCCCGGTGGCGGTGGACGGCCTGGTACGCGAGGCCCTGGGCCGGCGCTTTGTGGTGGCCCAGCATCCCCGGCTGGCGGCCATCCTGGCCAGCCGCAGCACAGTGGCCTTTCCGCCCGACTCCACCCTGCCGGACCCTTACGACGGCCTGCTGGAGCACCATGTGGGCGAGGCGCTGCCGGTGCACGACTGCATGGGCATCAGCCTGTATCTGGAAGGGGATTTATGGGGCGCCCTGACCCTGGACGCATTGGAGGCGGGCACCTTCGACCAGGATGCCCGCGAGCAGTTGCAGCGGCTGGCGCTAACGGTGGAGGCGGCGGTGCGGGTGACCCGGCTGGAGCAGGACATTCGCGGCCTGCGGCTGGCGCGCCAGGACGCGCCGGCACTGCTGAGCGAACGGCTGGATGGGGAGATTCTGGGCCAGAGCGCCCAGTTGAAACGGCTGTTGCAGGAACTGGACGTGGTGGCGGACTCGGAGCTGCCGGTGCTGCTCACCGGGGAAACCGGGGTGGGCAAGGACCTGTTCGCCCGCCGGCTGCACCAGCGCTCTCGCCGCCGCAACCGGCCGCTGGTACAGGTGAACTGCGCCGCCTTGCCGGAATCCCTGGCCGAGAGCGAGCTGTTTGGCCATGTGAAGGGCGCCTTTTCCGGCGCCGGCAACGCCCGGCCTGGCCGGTTCGAGGCCGCCGACGGCGGTACTTTATTCCTGGACGAGGTGGGCGAGCTGCCGCTCGGCATCCAGGCCAAGCTGCTGCGCACCCTGCAGAACGGCGAGATCCAGCGGCTGGGGGAGGATGCCCCGCGCAAGGTGAACGTGCGGGTGATTGCCGCCACCAACCGCCAGCTGCACGACAGCGTGCGCGACGGCCACTTTCGTGCCGACCTGTATCACCGGCTGTCGGTGTATCCGGTGCCGATACCGCCGCTGCGCGAGCGGGGCAGTGACGTGCTGGTGCTGGCCGGCCACTTCCTGGAACTGAACCGGGGCCGGCTGGGGGTGCGCAGTTTGCGGCTATCGCCGGCCGCCGAGCAGGCCCTGTGCCAGTACGGCTGGCCCGGCAACGTGCGCGAGCTGGAGCATGTAATCAGCCGTGCCGCCATCAAGGCCCTGGGCCGGGGTGCGGCGCGGGAAGACATCATCACCCTGGAGCCGGAGCTGCTGGACCTTTCCGGTGACCTGCACCGCCCGGAGAGCAACGCCACCACGCCGGCGGCGACCCCGGGCGGTCAGGCGCCAACCCAGCCCCCGGCCAGCCTGCAGGAAGCGACCAACCACGCCCAGCGCCAGGCCATAGAACAGGCGCTAAACGCCAGCAACCACAACTGGGCCGCCGCCGCCCGCCTGCTGGAAATAGACCCCAGCAACCTGCATAAACTGGCGAAAAGGTTGGGAATGAAGTGAGGGGGATTTTAGGAGAGAGCCCCGCTGCGGGAGTGGGGGGGGAGTGAACGGGTGTGGTTTTTGTGTGAAAGAAGGGGCTACTGTTCGTGGGTAACTCGGCCGCTTAACGCCGCGTTAAGGTGTGAACAACGCCACCACCTGACCTAAGCCATTGTGCCGTAAACACTAAAGCTGATTCAAACCGAAAATGCTAAGCATTGAGAACTGGTGTTCACCCGATAAAACGGACACACATTGTTGTTAAGCGGCTTTCTCGTACTGTATCGGAGATACATAATCGAGGTTACTGTGCAGCCGTACCCTGTTGTAAAAATACCGGATGTAATAAGAAATCATGAGCCCATGACCTTGCTAGATAGTCAAAAAGCAAGACCTGACCCCAGGACTCTGACCCCAGGACTCATGACCCCAGGACTCATGACCCCAGGACTCAGCGGTCGCAGGCAGAGAATACCGCACCTTGTTATGTGTTTTGTTGTTTAAGGTAATTAATAACTTCACTTAATACCTCTTGCCCCATTGTCTTGGTGACCCATTCATTCATATCTCCATCTAAGAAATCTTGCCACGATGTACTTCTTGATCCCGATGAATGTGCATGCCTACCAACTGTCGACCAGACTTTTTGTTCATCTGAAATAAATACCCGGTAAAGCTCACCGTCTGGGATGTCATTTACCCATTCTTCGAGGATTTTACGAGGGGTAAACTTTGGTTTTTTAAACACTTGTTTTCCTAATGCACATAACGCTGCGTGCAAGGGCGAGAGTTTACGAGCGTACCACCGCTGCTTACGGCGGTGTATTGGCACGATCTTTTAAATGCTTCGCTCACCATGATATCTTTACCAAATGTACTATCGATATTTTTGTATGCACTCACAGGACCGGTTGTAGCTTTACCGAGCCAATGCGGAAGCTCTTGGTGAATAATACAACATAGTTCGCTTTCAGAAAGAGAAAGCTGCAACCTCGGCAATATGGTGCCCACCTCTGGGTCGTATTCATCCTCAGGAGCTCCCATTTCGAGAAAGCCCATAGGGGCTCCTATTCTGATAGCGTCGCCTACCACGCGCCAAAGCTTGCGAACAATAAACCATGGCAGTGGCTCGTCATCGTCAAACCACCGCGGCTCACTTCCTGCTAGCCCGCTGTCAGCGCTTGCGTGGATACTAGCGAAATATTGGGATGCTTTGACAGAGTAAAGCTATGATGAGCAACGATTGATGATGCATCCATGTGAGGTTTGCTATGCGTTGTATGTGCATCCTCTATCAAGGTAACCTTATAGCCTCGGTCAGCTGCGCTAAAGGCTGTTCTGTCAATGCAGAAGTCTGTTGAATAACCACAAATAATGACATGCTCAATGCCATCTTCATCTAAATAATCACTTAGGTCTGTATCATGGAATGAGTCTGGATGCTTTTTTCTAACTTTGACACCGTAATCCACGAGTGAGAGTTCAGAGAATAATTGCCAAGCATAGCTCTCAGGTTCAAGAATGCCCGGTATTTCATGTTGTATGAATACTGTTTTTAATTTACATGAGTTTGCGTAACTCACAAGTCTGTTGATATTTTTGACGACATTTTCAGATAGATACGGAGGATTGCTTGAGCCAAAAACTCCATTTTGTGCATCCACGACTAAAAGTGCTGATTTCATACATTCTCCTTTTGAGTGCTACGGTTGCCAACTGCGGCAACCGTAGCACTTTTTTACGCGAAGCGCACTGCGTAGGTTATCCGTCAGATTGGCCTAGTTATACACTGCCCTCGCGCTCAACTACCAGAACGCGCACTTCACCTTGAGGGTGCGCAACATGCTCTGTTCCTACCGACGCAAAGAATATATCACCAGTTTCTAAAATAACCGAACACTCATTGCCATCTTCTCGATAGAGCATTTTCACAACTCCATCTAAAACGACGAAAACTTCTTCTCCATCATTTACATGCCATTTGTAAGGCTGGTTAGTCCAGTGAATTTTTGTAGTAATACCTTGCATATTTGCAATTTGCCTTGATCCCCAAGCACGCTCAGCAACGAACTCTTTTCCTCTTAGTACTTTCATTCTTTAGTTCCCACTTATTACTCAATTGGACCTGCGTATAACTCTCGTAGCAGAAGCAACTACCCTGCTGCCTGCGATTGTTACACGGCATGTGCCACCAACATTTGGGTGGCCCCTTTTTGAAACTGATAATCAACAGGTTGAGTCAAAGACTCAATGCCGTCAGCAGCCAACGCCTCCATGACCACAGGCAAGTGCTTTGATGGAGTACCATCTAATGAAATCAAAGGATAAACCCTAACCTCGGCGGCAACTCGGCAGAGCTCTCTCATGCCTTGAATATGCTGCTCCAGATCGAAGTGATCACTGTACAGAAACAGAAAATGCGAGCACAAGGCCAGATCAAACTGATGATCTTCAAAGGGAAGAGACGGTAGGGAGGCGTATACATAACGGCCGGCTTCAAGTCCCTGGTCATAATAAGAGAGGAATTGTTGCATCGCGTTCATGCGCACTTTCCTCAGATCTTCGACGTCCTTGATGCTTCCCCAAATATATTTTTCTGTATTTCTCTCCAGTTGAGCCATGATCTGAGGATAAACCTCGTCAATTCGCTTCAGGATCTGCTCACCAGTGAATTGGTAGACAGGATCAACAGACACGACATTGCCACCGCGTTGAGTGAGTTCCTAATTGAAGCTCGCCGGACCATCGCCACAACCAAGTATCTTCTTCTGGAGATCACTTCCTGATAGGTCAAAAATAGAACGGTACTCTTCGAACGATCGCCCCCATGGTATAACACTATCAAGCTTCACTGCAGACTCTCCTTAATGATGTGTAACGCAAAGCACACGGACGACAGGCCGCGGTGACGTCCCAGCCGAGAGTGGTACGCATTATGAGGCATTTTTACTACCTAATTTTGACCACTGCTGCCAAGAGCCAACAGCAAACAGGCCACCAATAAACAAACAAATACCTGAGCTAATGAGCCAAAATGTCAGGCTGTTTTCTGGAAATATGGGCATCAAACCAATGAAGGAAACACCCCGAAATATAAATATTCCTGTAATGACAACCAACGCTAATCTTGTGAGCGGTAAACGCTTAATTGCGCCAGAACCAGAAAGCCCATAAAGTGCCCAAATAAAGAGTATTAAAATAATGGCAGAAGTGACCATTGTGGGATACCAAAGACCTTGCTCTGCCATCTGAACCATCTGTTCGCCTGCGCCAAAGAAACGATACCAGTCTGCGCCGAATACGATACAGCCAACATGAGCAAGCGCAGCTACAGCACAACAAGCTGCCGCAGCGAGAAGGTACTTATTACTTTCAGAATTCACCTTTCCTCCTTAAATACCTAACGTTTGACATGAGGGGCCGCTGGAGGCGGGCGAAGCCTGCCGGAAGCTGTCCCCTCGATGGAAGGATTAGGTCTTGCGCACGGTGGCACGGACGAACTCTGCCTTTGCATTGGTGTAGGCCTCCCGATCTTTGAGATGAGTTGCGGCGAGCCGAGTCTTGAGCGCGGCATACTTTGCTGCGAGTTCTGGACTGGACCGTAGCGCATTGCGAAATATCAGCCGCTCATGCCAGACGGAACTGCCATGGACGACGAGATGAAGATGATGCGTTCGATGCCCGTTTGCCCAGCGCATGAACCACTTGCGATCTGACAAAGACTCGTTGAACTCTGCAGAAGTGGTGTAGCCGGATTGGCACAATGGCAGCGCAAGTCGTTCAGCAACTGTGATGGACTGAACGCCGGCAAGAATGTCGATGACTGGTTTGGCACTGAGTCCCGGAACCGCAGTGCTTCCGATGTGCTGAACGTCTTTGAAGGTACTAGGGAACAGAGATAAGAGGCGATCTCGCTCGACTTCGAACGCTTGAGGCCAGGAGGCCTCATACGAGTGTAGTTCTACGTCTTCGTAGATGGCTGCGAGGAGGGATTCTTCTTCGGTCACGGCTGATTCTCTGCTAGGCCTAATACAAAGCGCAGCGGCGCGAACTGCTGCGCCTGGTTAACTGTATTAATCACCTGTCTGGCTGCCACTCTTTGTAGCTGGGGACGCCTTCATACGCCAGCCACTCAACATCGTGACCCGTCCAGATACGGGCTTCTGGTTTTAAGCCTGGATCTTCATCCAAGGTCGCGACCCGCAGAATAACATGTGGCTGACCAGGCCTTTCTGCTACTAAATGGGTGCCACACACCGAACAAAAATGCCTCATTTTTCCAGGACTAGATTCAAAGAACGAAAGTTTATCCTCTCCGCACAACCATCGAAAATTTTCTCTCAGCACACCAGCGGTAGGCGCGAAAGGTGCAGCATGTGCTTTTCGACAGGTTTTGCAGTGGCAAAAAATGATTGGCATATCAAGTGAGGCAACCTCATATTCTATGGTCCTACACAAACAACTCCCTCTCACGAGCTCCCCCTTTGTACAGTTAACGCCCGAGTTACGGGCTGGTTTGTAGCGGTAGCAGAAAACCAGTCCCGGTACACGCGATCGTTAGCTTTTTTGTTCGACAGCAGATTTCAGGCCCTGCAATGTTCCCGGCAAACCTTTCCTAATTTGAGAACCGATAAGCCGGCCAAACAACGGTGAAAGCGAACCTTCAAAACTCACTCGGTGCAATGCTTTTGTTTCACCTGAACTATTTGAAAGCTTATGTTCAAAGCGCATAACGCAAAAAGAAAGCTTGTTTTCTACGGTGAATGAACAGTTGGGCACAACCTCAGTAAGAACAATTTTCGCCTTGGGTCCCTTCGATGGCTGAAGCGACCCTGTTCCTCCAGGAATAAAGGCACCGTGAATGGAAGATGCTTTCACGTGGGGTCCTACGACGACTAATTGCTAACGTCAGCATACAAAACCGAACACCTCTTCGGCGGGCGCAGCGATGACAACTTGTTCTTCAAACTTCATGTGGCTTCCTCATTGGGTACAGCTAACAATTTTATATTGACCTGGCTCAATTTCACTCATCGGCCCAGCTTTCCTGGATGCTTGTAATATGTTGATATTAAAAGGCAAATATCAGTTGTTCGTATCCGTTCTGCCGCAAAAGCCGGGATGGCTCAATAACTCCATTATCAGTCGCATTTACGTGTAAGGCTAAATTATAACCTTATAATATCAAAGGGGTTTTATAAATAGAGATAGAAAAAACGAGACATTCGATGAGTGTAATCGAGACTGACACAGTACCTTCTGCCATTAGCACTGTATATTTTGTTAAATATCCCCACGCTACCGCCCGTCGCTGATCCTGGCATAAGCGCATCCCTGCTTCTCCGTTTGGCTCTCATTGTTAACCACCTATGCTGAAAAAGGCAATGCAAAATAACTCCTTTGCCTCGGGTGGTGGGGGGATTGTGGGCAGCGAAACAACTTCTTTGCTATCCGCCCTGGAAAGGCGACCATGCCCGCCCGCTAGGAGGTAAGGGCCAGGGACAGCTCTTGCCTTTTGCTTCTCTCACGAGAGCCCGCGGCAAAAGACAGCCTGGCCTCGGAGCGCGCGCCGTCTGGCACAAACCGGCGCAAGGCTGGGGCAGCAGCCGGGGAGGGGAAGGTTAAAAGCAGCTATTTCTAATGCCTAATCATTAAAAATCAAAGGGGGTCGCCCGGCTCGTCGGCGCAGCCAGTCCACGCCCTGGCGCACCGAAGGTATCATAAAGATCCGGCGCTCCAGCCGGTACTTGCCCGGGAAGTTCAAAAACACCAGGGCGATCAATATGGTCAGCAACCCTTGCCCCGGCAATACCAGCATGGCAATGCCCATCAGCAGGAGCACCATGCCCAGCAGATTTTTCAGTACCAGCAACACCCAGCGGATCACCGGATGCTGCCTGGCCCATGGCACCGGGTAACGATACTCGCCAGAAAAATAATCCACCGGGATCCGCAGCACCAGCCAGGGGATCACCAGCAGGGAGCCGATAAAGCCAACCAGGCTGACAATGCCCAGTGTCCATATTAACGCCGGATTGCTTGAGATTTGAACTAAACTGTCCACGGTAAACCTTGCACTTTGAAGTGAAAACGAATGCCTAAGTGATGTAATTATGATGGTTTTCTTACAAGTCGAGCGCCGTGATCACGTTGGTTACCCCTTGGTTTCTTTGACAAGGCCTGACCCTGCTTCTCTTTTCGTAGCCATGATGCTCACGCCGCTGGCGAGAGCTTTCTGTGCGTAAGCGTACAGGGGAACCAGAAGCGTCTCGATGGGGTGATGGATCGCGACTCTTCGATGGAAAAGCAGAGTGCGCTCCGCTTTGCGCTCGGTGTGGCAACGCACCGACGCGGCTATCGTCGCCCTCTTAGACTGGTGGCAAAGCAACAGGAGTCGTCGATGGACTTGAAAAGCGGATATCCATACTGGGCGGTCAAGAATGGCCTGATGTATGCCTTCCCGCAGCTTGATGCCGACCTGAGTTGCGAGGTGGCGGTGGTGGGCGCAGGCATCACCGGCGCGCTGATCGCCGATGAATTGGCTGCCCACGGTCACGATGTCGCTGTGGTTGAGCAACGTGACGTTGGCTGGGGCAGTACATCGGCCAGCACCGCCTTGCTGCAATATGAAATCGACACCCACGCAATAGATCTTGCCAGGCGCTACGACCAGGCCTCAGCGCTGCTGGCGTATCAATCCTGCCTGCGCGCGATCAGCGAGATCGGAGAATTGGCTCATACGGTTGGCGATGTCGATTTCGCCAAGTGTGAAAGCCTGTACTACGCCAGCAATCGTGCTGATCATTCTCGCTTGGCCGACGAATTTGCCTGGCGGAAAGAGCACGACTTTCCGGTTCGCTGGCTGAGCCGCGCCGTACTCAAGGGCGAGTACGGACTGACTACTCCAGCCGCCATCCTCAGCTCGGTGGCCGCCCGGGTTGATCCCTACCGGCTCGCCTCGCGGCTGCTGCGCAGAATGCAGCGACAGGGCACGCGCGTGTTCGATCGCACGCAGGTGAAGACCATCACGGCGACGACACATTCGGTACAACTGACCACCGACAGTGGCCTGTCGATCAAGGCAAGGCACGCCGTGATTGCCAGCGGCTACGAAGCACAATGCTGGTTGCGTCAGCGCGTCGCGAAGAATCTCAGCAGTTACGCCTACATCAGCGATCCCGTCGATCCTGCCGAGCTGGGCTGGTTGGCAAGCACACTGCTGTGGGAGTCCGCGCGGCCGTACCTGTATCTGCGCAGCACCGGCGATGGACGGCTGTTGGTGGGGGGGGAAGACGATGACCGCGACATACCGGCGCGCCGGGATCGCATGGTCGACCGCAAGGCGGCGACGCTGCAGCGTAAGGTCGCACGGTTGTTTCCTCACCTTCATGCACGACCGGCGTTCGCGTGGGCAGGCACCTTTGCTGAAACCAGCGACGGGCTGCCGCTGTTCGGTCACCACCCGCAGTACGGGCCATGCGTGCTGTTCGCGCTGGCCTACGGTGGCAACGGCATCACCTACAGCATGCTCGGCGCCGAGTTGCTGCGCGCGCAGATCGAACGCCGCCCTCATCCATTGACAGCGCTGTTCTCCTTTTCCCGATTGCGATGTCATTGACCAGGAGCCGCAAAGCCATGTTCTGGGTTATCGGAGCCACTGCGCTGGCCACCGGCCTGATACTGATGTTGTTGCAGAACTTCAAGACACCCGAGGGAGTGATGGAGCGTAAAACCGAGCATCGCTATGCCGTCTCCGATCCGCAGTTTCGGCGCGAGATGTCCGTCCTGCTGGGCCCGGCGATAGTACGCGGCAATCACGTGACCGCGCTGCAAAACGGCAACGAGATTTTTCCGGCGATGCTGCAGGCCATTCGTTCGGCACAGACGTCGATCACCTTCGAGACTTTCATTTACTGGTCGGGTGAAATTGGTGAAGCGTTCTCGCAAGCGCTTTCTGAACGTGCCCGCGCGGGCGTGCCGGTTAGCGTCATTATCGACTGGGTCGGCAGCATCAAGATGGAGCAGTCGCTGCTGGATTCCATGCAGGCTGCCGGTGTGCATCTGCATCGGTATCGACCGCTGCACTGGTACAATTTCGGCCGCATGAACAACCGTACCCATCGCAAACTGCTGGTGGTCGATGGCCGCATCGGGTTCACCGGCGGGGTAGGCATCGCCGATCAGTGGACTGGCGACGCCGGCGACCCCGAGCACTGGCGAGATACTCACTTCCGGATTGAAGGGCCGGTAGTGGCGCAGTTGCAAGCGGCCTTCGACGACAATTGGATCAAGATCACTGGCCATGTGCTGAACGGTCCGCGCTACTTTCCGACCCTGCTGGAGGAAGGCAAGATTGACGCGCACTTGTTTGTTGCCTCGCCCTCCGGTGGCAGCGAGAGCATGCACCTGATGTATCTGCTTGCCATCGCGGCGGCCGAGGAAACTATCGATCTGGCGGCGTCCTACTTTGTGCCCGACAGGCTGTTGATCGAGGCCTTAATCGCAGCCCTCCGTCGCGGGGTTCGCATTCGCATCCTGTTGCCTGGGCCGCACATGGATTCGCTTACAGTCAAGATCGCCTCCAAGGCCGATTGGGGGGCGCTGCTGCAAGCCGGCGCCGAGATCCACCTCTATCAGCCGACCATGTTGCACACCAAGCTGCTGGTCATCGATACCGAGTTCGTTTCGGTGGGTTCAACCAATTTCGACATGCGTTCGATTCGGCTCAATGACGAAGCGAGTCTGAATATCTACAGCCGCGACTTCGCCACTCAGATGACGGCGGTGTTCGAGGCCGACCTGCTGGCGGCGGAGCCGTATTCCCTGGCCAGTTGGAAGAGCCGTCCGTTGCGCGAAAAGTTTTCCGAAAAAATTCTGCTACCCATCAAATCACAGCTTTGACTCAGGGGAGCAACGAGATACGGGGTGTTGATGGAGGCTGGTCTGAAAAATGACTCCGCATACGTTAGGCAACGCACCGACCCAGCCCCTGGATGTCACTAACTTAGGAGTCTCACCCTGCATCGACATGAGTTCATGGTAAAGGGCAGAACCCGAGCGGAACGATCACCTGGAAACTAGCTTATGAACAAAAATCAGGTCAAAGGTCGTGCAAACGAGGCGAAGGGGAAGCTCAAGGAGGCTGCCGGCAAGGTGAACGACGACGGCAGCACTAAGTACAAGGGGAAAGCCGAGCAACCTGGCGGCAGGGCTGAAGCCAGGTACGGAGATCTCAAGAGTGACGCCAAGAGGGCATTGAAATGAACAATACAACGACACCATCGGACAGCAGGCGCGACACCGACTATGGGCTCCATCCCACAGTCACGTTGCTGAGTGCCTCCACCATTACCGGCGACGAAGTCTGTAACATGCAGGAGGAAAAGCTCGGCAAGATCCAGGACCTTATGCTCGACATCACTGAGGGCAAGATACGTTACGCAGTTTTGTCTTCGGGTGGGTTTCTGGGCATGGGGGATCGCCTGTTTGCTGTTCCGTGGCAGGCCTTGACGCTGGACAAGGAGAACAATCGTTTCATGCTCGATGTAGATGTCGAGCGCTTAAGGAACGCTCCGGGATTCGACAAGGATCAATGGCCGAATATGGCTGACGCAATCTGGAATTCAACCATCGAGTCCTACTACGCCAGGAAATAGGATCACCCAGTAGGCTGAACGCGGAAGGTCCGGATAGTGCCGCTACCCGGATCAACCGTATCGGAGTGGCCCAGCAACTAACGCAGGAATTCGCAATGCCCCACGACATGCAGGAATCCCTGGCTGACGGGGCGAAGGTAGCCGGTAAAGATCCGGCTGCGTTGCGTCCGGACAAGCGGCTGTTCAATGCCGTTGAGCTTCGTTTGTTTCGCTACACGGCGGTTTTGTTGTCCCTGGTTGCACTGACCGCGCTGATCGGAATCATCATGTGGGCATTTGGCTGGATACTGAATGCGTTCTACAACCTGCTCCTGTCGCTGTCCCTGGCCGGCATTCTGGCGCTGGTGCTTTATCCGGTGGTGGAGTTTCTCCAGAACCGGCTTCGCCTACCCCGTCTGCTGGCCGTCAGTCTTCTGCTGGTGGTTTTCTTTATGGCTATCGGGGGGCTGATTTTCCTGCTGGTCCCCACCCTGGTCAGCCAGGTCGTCCAGTTGATGACCGTTTTGCCCGACACACTGGCAAGCTGGCAGGAACGTTTCTCCGCCCACTTCCCGGGACTCAGTTCCATGATTTCCTCCCGCATGGAAAGCCGTAGTGGGGAGGTGTCCCAGCCAGCCCTGGAAAACGCGGGCACGACCATCATGTCCTATCTGGGGCTGTTGGTCAGTATCGGCTTCGTGCCCCTGTTCCTGTTCTTCGCCCTGCTTTCCGGCGACGCACTCCGGGGAAAAGCATCCGAACTGTTATCCGTCTTCAGCCCCCCTTCCCAGCAGAAGACATTGTATTTTATGGATGTGTTCGTGGGATACGTCACCGCCTTCTTTCAGGGCCAGCTGATCATCGCCGTGTGCATGGGAGCCTTGTATGCCCTGAGCTTTACGCTGATCGGCCTGGAGTTCGGCGTGCTTGCCGGACTGATGCTGGGGCTGCTGAATATAGTCCCCTTCCTGGGGACCCTGCTCGGCCTGCTGGCGGTCCTGCCCATGGCCTATCTGCAGCAGGATGGCGGTGTTGAATTGCTGGTCCTGGCCGGAGTGGTGTTCGCGGTGGTGCAAGTGATTGAAAGCTGGCTGCTGACACCGAAGATCATGGCCAATCGTTCGGGTCTGCACCCGGCACTGGTGGTTATTTCCCTGTTCTTCTGGGGCACGGCCTTGAGCGGCATTATCGGCATGGTACTCGCGGTGCCCCTGACGGCGTTCTTCGTCGCTATCTGGAGCGAGATCAAGGCCAGCCTGAAACGCTCGCTAAGCAGCCGGGAGCCAGGCCCTGAAGGAAACCGATAAGATAGCGCCAGGGCAAGATGACGACATTCCCACTCCTGCCCAGACTTCCGGCAGGTGTTTGGCACTTGATGAATGGCGTCATAGTCACTACAAGCATCCGCCCAACAGTTCATCCCATGTTAGATCGCGCGCATTGATGGACCAACCAAAAGAACCATGATGGCCAACCATACAATAAAGAAAATTCCAAGCCCAATTAAGATTGAAATAACAATTCTCTGCCAACTTTCCAACCTCTTTAGCTTTGGGCCTCGCAGAAGAACTCTCCCTCCGGCAACCAAAAGGGTAACCATCACGATTAACCCAATGCTCGTTGTCATCTAACCGCTCCAGGATGCTGCCCAGCGCCACCGTTACTAGCTTGTAGGCTCGGTCCGGGTCATTTGCCGTCTTGTAATCGTAGTCAGTATTCGCCCCAGGCATCATTCGGAGAACGTAATGCCCATCGTTCCTGGGGGAAGGGATGAGCCGGCCCCGATTCCAACAGGCGGCATAAAGTGAACCGCAAGCCCCACCAGGGCGAGAGCACGCGGGGTCACGTTTTGCCCCTTGAGCGGCACTTCGGTGTGCTTATTCACCGATTGCGGCCAATGAATAAAATACGGCTGGAACTGGGCTGTTCATCATCTGGCCCAACGACACGGTCACTGAGAAGTGTGGCGATAAGGCCGGCCTGAAAATTAGTGAGGCGCTCGATTGGGAGGCCTCCTGAAAGCGTCAATTCTTCGATGCGTTGGCCCGGTTCTCCGGTGGCGTGATCTTAAAAAACAGGCAATAGAGCGCCGGTGTCACCCCCAGCGTCAACACCGTGCCGATGGCAAGGCCAAAGGCCATGATCGACGCCATGCCGTAGAAAAGAACGTCTTTCCCGACGATCAGGGGCAAGAGACCTACGATGGTTGTTATCGTTGTCATCAGTATCGGCCGCAAACGACGTGCGCTGGCGCTGATTACGGCATCAAAATCCGGTTGGTCGCCCATCCGTCTCTCGATATCGATTCTGTCGATGAGCACTATCGCGTTGTTCACGATGATTCCCGCCAACGCCAGCAGTCCTAAAATGACCAGGAAACCGAATTGCGCCTGCATGAGCTGTAACCCAATGCCTACGCCGATGACGACCAGGGGAATGGTCAATACCACAATCAGGGGGCGCCGATAGTCGTTAAATTGGGCCACGAGTAGGAGAATGGATAGGCCGATGCACAACGGAAAACTTGCAAAGAGGGCCGCCCGGCCGATTTTCGAATCTTTGACGATGCCGTCAAACTCGACCAGGTGGCCCGGAGCCAGTCGCTCATTAAGACTGTCAATGTGCGGTTGTAACAGAGGCGCCATGTCTTCTGGCGATATGAAAAGGTTCCGCGCCTCCACAGTGACGGTGCGGGTGAGATCTTCCCGATGGATAAAGCCAAAGCCGCGTTGCGCTGCTATCTGCGCGATGTGTTCCAAGGGAACCGGTTCCGCAGAGCCCTGAGGAAAGACGGGGATTGATTTCAGGCGTCCCACGTCATTGCGTTCATGGGCCATTGCTCGCGAAATGATCGGGAATACCTCATCACCATCCCGGAACGCGGACACCGGCTGACCGCTAACGAAGTTGGACAGCGAGCGAGCCACATCCGTTGATGACACTCCGGCGCGCTGGGCCAATGGCTGGTCGACGTCGATGGCCAGGCGCGTTACCGGATTATACCAATTGCTCCAGATATCGATGGTGCCCGGGATGTCCGCCAACATTCGCTCGATGGCTTTGGATTGCTCGACGATATAGTCGGCATCCGGTCCTTTTACCTGGATCTGGATGACGTTGGGGTCGGAGGGCCCCAGAAACATACCGGAGACTCGCGCCTCTACGTCACTGAGTTTGCGCCTGAAATCATCGCGAAGCCGGGGAATGGCCGCTGAGGCCGCCTCCCGATCTGTGGCGTTGATGACGAAGAAGCCGACGTGCGGGGCCGGATCCAGGGGAGCCAGCGACAGCACAAATCGTGGTCCGCCAAAGCCTACGTAGGCTGCAAAGTTCCCGAGGTCCGGATACCGTTCCTTATCCGAGATGATGTCCATCATCTCTTTCATCCGAGCATCGGTGGTGCGGGTGGTCACGCCTGCGGGCAGGTTGACGTACACCAGGATCTGGGCACGGTCGCTGTCCGGGAAAAACTTGGCGGGCGCACTCTGCACCAGAAAACCGCCGACCGGCAGCAGGGCAAACATGGCGCTCACGAACAGTAGGCGGTATCTGAGAATCCGTCGAAGCAGGCGGCCATACGCCGTTTCGATTTTACCGAACAGGCCCTCTGGCTGTTCCGGGGCGGCTCCTGTCGCTTTTTCGGGGGCTTTCAAGAACAGGTAGCACAACGTGGGAGTAACGGTCATCGCCAGGACCCAGGACGCGGAGAGCGAGATCAGGATCACCAACGAAATATTACGTGTGTATTCTCCCGAGGCGTGCTCTGCCAGCATCAAGGGCAAGAAAACCAGAATCGTGGTCAAAGAGGAAGAGAGCAGGGGAATAGCCAGCTCGCGACCCGTTTGAGCCAGAGCCTGGTCGCGATCACCATGCTCCCCCAGCAAGCGTTTGAAGTGTTCAGCAACCACCACGCCGTTGTCGACGAGCAAGCCGAGGGCGATGACAAGCGTCGCCAGGCTCATTCGTTCAAGGCTCATCTCAAAGACACCCATGACGGCCAGGGTCGTTAGCATGACCGCAGGTACGATGGAGCCGACGATTAATCCGGTTCGCACGCCGAGAAACAGAATGACAAGGCCAAGAACAATCGCCAGGGTTTGCAGCACATTGGCTGAAACCCCGTACACCGCGTTTTCAACCTGATCCGCCTGCCAGGTGATTACATTCAGATCCAGGCCCACGGGCAAGGCCGCGGTGAGTGCCTCAATGACCGCCTCTGCACGACGTGAGTAATGCAGAACACTTTGGCTCGGCTGCATTGCGATCGAGAGCACCACGCTGGGTTGGCCGTTAAAGTAGGCTCGTCTCGGCGCAGGATCAGCAAACCCCCGGGTTACCTCCGCTATGTCTCCAAGGGCAATCAGGGAGCCGTCCTCGGGTACCCGAATCAGCAATCGCCGAATGTCGTCCACGGTCTTGAATGCACCGGTAGGAATGAGGGAAAAGGCCCGCTCACCGGCGTCAAGTTGACCACCAGGCGCAATGGTATTCTGCGCGCTGAGGGTTACCGCAATGGCGTCGGGTGGGATCCCGAGTTCCGCAAGCCGTGCACTCGAAACCTCGATGAAGATCCGTTCTTCGACGGCGCCGATGATCTCGACCTTGCGGGTCCCGGGAACGGTGGTGAGGGAGTCCCTGGAATGCTGGGCGAAATCGTAGAGCTCGGCGAGATCGTAATCTTCACCGGTCAACGCCAGCGTGATGATGCCGACATCTCCGAAGTTATCATTGACCCGGGGTGGGCTTGTGCCTTCGGGCAGTGCCGGGGCTTTTTCCTGTACGGCTTCTTCCAGCTCGTCCCACACCTGATCAAGCTCATTCAGGCGATCATAGGCTTTGGCATAGATAATGGATTGGCCATCCGAGGAAATGGATCGAATTTCCTCCACTCCACTGACAGTAAGTACCGCCTCTTCGAGGGGTTTGGTGATCAGCATCTCAACCCGTTCAGCCGGCAAACCTGGGTACGCAGTGGTGACAGTGGCTTCCCGGATCGTGATTTTGGGATCTTCGCGAGCCGGGAGCGAAAAGTAGCTGAGGGCCCCATACACCATCAGGGCCACTGCCACCAAAAAAACGGCGGGGCGAAAACGAAATGCCGCTTCAGAGATCGTCATTCAAGGCTCCTCACTGGTTGTATCGGGCGAGGCCAACACCCGCCGTTTGGACGGGTTCTCCGTCCTCAAGCAAATCGACGCCTTTGCGGACGATCAATTCGCCGTGCTCGAGACCAGACAGGACTTCAATGTGATGGGTGCGTAGAGCGCCGAGCTTCACGTTACGGGCCACGACTCGTGCCTTGCCGTCTCTCCGTTCAACGACGAAGACCTGGCCGAGCCCATCACCGACGGGGACATAAGCCGTCAGCGGGATGAGCAGGCTTTGCGCTTGCCCCTCATGTCCCCAGAGCGCTTCCACGGACTCCCCTGGGCGCAAGGAATGGCCGTTGCTTTCAATGTTGACCGTGACCGGAAAAAGGCCCGCTCGATTCGCTTGGGCTCCGACCTCCGTCACGAAGCCGTTTGCCGAGATCCCCCTATGGGGTATTGATAGTTGGACGCGTTGACCTTTATCCAGATCGCGACGTGCGCGTCCCGGGATGTGGATGACGGCTTCCAGCCGGTGACGGTCGCCGATTGCCCGGAGCATGGATTGGCCCGCTCCGACATATTCGGACGGTTCGGCAAGGCGGGCAACGATTTCTCCGGAAAAAGGAGCGATGAGTTGCGTGTCCGCAAGCCGTTTCTCAGCTTGGGCGACCTGGGCCTTGAGCGCTTCAACCTGAGCTCGTGCTCGATCAAATCGTGCCTCAGCTTGGTCAACTGCGGACGGGGAGGTGGCTCCTGTTCCAGCAAGAGCGGCTCGACGCTCGTAATCCAGCCGAGCACCACGGAGGTCAGCCTGAGCATGCTGCAGGTTCGCCTGCTGGGCCCTTAACTCCAGCCGTAACGCCTTGTCATCCAATTCCGCGAGTGATTGGCCCCTCTCAATGCGATCACCCAGATCGACATGGATTGTTCGAACGGAGCCGCTGATTTCAAACGCGAGATCGGAACGATCGGCCGCCTGCAGAATACCGCTATATCGAGAAGTTGCCCCATCGGCCAAATCAACGGGCGTGACCATGACGGTCCGCTCCACGGGCATCTTGGGATCCGGGGGCTGGGAGCAGCCATGTTGCAGGAAACTGGCCCCCGCCACGAGCAGGGTGAAAACCAGTTCGCGGACGTTGCGAGACGATCGCTCTACGCTGCGTGATGTCATCATATGCAATACCTTCAAATGTGAACGGCTGATGATCTGTGGGTCCGTCAGACTTGCGTGATCGCCTGAATCGGCTAAAATGACCATGTGGTCAGTATATGACTGACTGGTCAGTTTGGGCAAGGTTTACCGCCGCAGAGCACGGCTTCCGCGGGACTTGAGGCTCGGGGCGACAATTTGGCCGTGCCAGGAGCGGGTAAGACCTGCAACGTGGAATAAGGAGAAAACAGTGGAACTCGATAAGCCATCGGAAAAACAGCTGACACGCTCGCAGCTTCGTCGTCGGGAAGATCTGGTGAGAGCGGCCCTCAAAGTGTTCGATGAGCGCGGATTCGAAGGGGCCCGTATTGATGATGTTGCCCGGGAAGCAGAGGTCGCCAAAGGTACGGTATACCTGTATTTCGAAAACAAAGAAGCCCTGTTTCAGGGCGTCGTTCGCGACGTTGTCGGGCCAGCCTTAAAAGCGGTCGAACTTGCGGCCGAGTTGGAATCCAGTGGGGCATCCGAGCGACTTGAGAGGCAGGTCCGGGCCTTCGGCAAGTATCTCGGTAGCGGTGATCTGCGGATCATCTTGCGCCTGATGATCGCGGAAGGATCAAAAAATGAAAGTTTGAGGCACTTTTATTATTCCACCATTGTCGCACCGGGTATGGAGGCCATTCGGCGATGTTTGAGAGATGGTGAGGCCAGTGGCGAATTCAGGAAAGGAGCCGGAGACATCCAGCCACAGGTCTTGGCGGGGGTCCCCATGATTACGGCGATCTGGCAGATACTGTTCGCCGATTTTTCACCTCTGGATACCGATCGGGTGCTGGAGGACCACTTGAAGACCATTCTGGACGGATTACGGCAGGCCGCAGTCAGATCCGTGCAGCCATGATCCGGTAATGTTGAACTTGCCACGGTCAAAGTCTATTGCTGCCTGTACTCCGATTGGGGTCACCAGCATCGGGTGTGTATGGCAGCTGTCGAAACCGCTGAATATGGGCAAGCTTTGGCCATTGAGCACTTCTACAAGCACATCGAGAGGGGTCCTTCCCGAGCCCTTGCTATCAAATAGCTCATGTTTTCCAAGGATGATGGCCGACACCTTATCGAAGATGCCACAGTTCTTGAGGTGGCAAAATGCCTTCTCAACCGTTTCAATGCTTTTCAGGGAGTCCTCTATTAGAAGAATGTCACCATCATGGATGGCAGGCATGTATGGGCTGCCCCATATTCCCGACATGGTATTCAGGTTCCCGCCAATCAAGCGTCCCGATACCACGCCTTTTCCTATAAAATCCCAGTGGTTTTTAATGACCGGTTTGGGTGTGAATTGATTCTCCCAGTCTATTCTTTCTTCGGTCCAGTGCTCAGGCATGCTGTATTCAAAGGGAAGAGCCTGATGTTTGCATAAAAAACCAGAGAAGGAGTCGAATGTCTCCTCAACCAATGGTGCTAGCTCTCCCAGCGAAGCCACCAGCGCAGGGCCGTAAAACGTGACCAGCCCGGTTTGTGCATGGATACCGAGCAGGATGGCGGTGACATCGGAATACCCAATGATAATTTTAGGGTCACGTCTCAGAGCGTCATAGTCGATATAAGGAAGTAATGCGTTGCTATTGCTGCCCCCGATGGTCGACATAATGCATCTGACATCCGGGTTACGGATCAGGCCGTTCAACTCCTGTGCGCGTTCCTGTATGGTTCCCGAGCGGTAATAATCTCTTTCTCCGGTTAATAATCCGGCTTCCAGCTGAAAGCCTTTTCCCTCCAGAAACGACCTGGCCCGGCTGAACCGGTTGGGAGCGTATGTGGTTGCCGGAGATGATGGTGAGAAGAATCCAATCTTGTCTCCTGGCTTCAACCTTTTGGGGAGTAGTGTCACCAGTTGTTATCCCGTTGTATCTGGTTACGGAACGATAAGTGCCTGCCAAACAAATCAGATATTCCTAATTTGGAGCTTATTGTTAGATAACTGATCCTAATGGTGCTACATCGACCGCACCGCACCGCACGCAGACACGCCGTGAACCCATCATCCCTGGGGGCTCCGCCGCGCCATCCCTGGCGCGGTGGGTCTGCTTAGCGGTACAGCGCCCGCTGTCTTGATGGATCTACCATTCGGAACAGCTATTTAACCGCCACGATTGAAAAAGGCAATACCGAGTATCGTCTCTTCCTGCGGTTATTCGGGGCCGGAGTTCAGCCAAGCAGCCTGTTCGGTACCCATCATAAAAAGGTGACCGCCGTCAGATAGGGGAGGTGGCGGGCGGAGATGGGCCGTGGTATGGCGGACGGCCCGGCCTGAATGCCTGGCTGGGCTTATCTGTGAACAAGGGAAGCGAGTGGTTGCAGGCAGTCGCTTTGTCCATGTGTACGCTCCTCGTTTCTTGTTCTTTCAATGCACTGCGTTGCCCGCTGTACGTGACCAAGTCGCTGCTCCGTAAGGGTTACTTCGCATATGATGGCGTGGGTCGATGGCCAGGTTCCCCCGGCTCCGGTCAGGGAACCGACGAGTTCGCATTCTTCCCGTCGGTAATTCAACCAGGCAGCCTGCTGTGCTTGCAACGCCGCGACCACTCTTTCCATGCCGACAGGAGCGCTCAACGCTACCTGAGCGACAAGCTCCTGGTGCTGCCTTGCGAGTTGCTTATCGAGGTGTTGCTGTTGTTCAGCTTGCAGCAAGGCGGTGTGCATCGCACTGCCCTCCGGCCAGCATTCGGGTCTGTCCGAGCACTCGGGCTGGGTGGCGGGGTAGGCCCCAAATGTCACCGCCGACAGCACCAACAGCAGTCCTTGGGTCCGCATGTCTTTCAGGTTCAACAAGGGTGCACCCATCTCTGGCTTTGTCCGCTCATGGCTCCAGTATGTTACATCACTGCTCGGAATAGTAGTTCGCCGGAGGCCGCCGGGCAGGCGACCAGCCCGGCATTCCTCCCGTTAGCGCAGGGCTGCGTAACACGCGGGGATCCCGCTGAAAGGTTGGTGATTGGTATAATCAATAATTCACATTGCATATGAAGGATCCTTCCCGATGAACTGGAATATAGCCGCGGTCGTTTAAAAGACACCGGAAATCAAGCAGCTGGATCCATTTGGAATCGTGCAGTGTTACCGATGCTACTCTTTGTTTTTTATTGCTCGAACTGTATATGTCTTTTTAATATAAGCGGCTGTTTGCACTTTCTATATAACCCTCCTATATAGATATGCATATACAGGGAGAGGCCGTATTATCGTTCTTCGAATCGCTGTATTTCCCCCTGATAAAATACAGTTTCCCGTTTTCATGGCTACCGTGAAAACGGGTTTGCAAGCTGTGTTTTTAACTCATTTCCGTTAAGTCACCGGAAAGTAAGCAGTTATCTACCAATGGTGAGTTTTTTCGGAATGTCCGGACGAACAGGCATTGTTCGTGTTTTTCAGGCAATGTTTCATCTGTCCAACGCATCTAATAATAAAGCCGGGAGCTATCTTATGACACACTTTACCCTACGTGATCTTCTTCACGGTAATCCCATGCCAACCCATACCGATACGCTGGTCGTCGGTGCCGGCATGGCTGGCCTGTATACCACTTGGCGTATTCTGGACGCCGATCCTCAGGCGGATGTATTTATTATCGACAGTTCCAATCGTACGGGAGGGCGCCTCGATTCCGACGTGGTGAGAATTGGTGAGATCGAAGTAAAGGAGGAAGAAGGTGGGATGCGCTTTACCTTCGATCAAATGGATAATCTGATGAGCCTGTTCATGATACTGAACATCGATGAACAGATTGTCCCCTTTCCCATGAACAGTGGCGGCAATAACCGGCTGCTGTTTCGTGGCCACAGCTTCAACAACGCCGTGTCGGCCGAGGACGATTTTGCCATTTGGTCGGAACTGTACAATCTGGCTCCGGCCGAGCAGGGGATGAGCCCGAATGCCATCATCAATACGGTGTTCAACCGTATCCTGGAAGCCAATCCGGATTTCAGAGAAAGGCCCGAACAGCGGGGCCCGGAGTTCTGGCAGAAGTTCCGCCTGGATTGTCAGTGGAAGGGGATCAAGATGAAGGACTGGACCCTGTGGAACCTGTTCAGCGATATGGGCTATTCCAACGAGTGCATCACCATGCTCTATCGGGCGGCTGGCTTCAACGGTACCTTTCTCTCCGAGATGAACGCCGGCGTTGCCTACCAGTTGCTGGAAGAGTTTCCGGCGGATCCCCAGTTCAGAACCCTGGCGAGCGGGTTCAGCACCCTGCCCAATGCCCTGGTGGAGCGAGTCGGCAAGGAACGCATCTATCTCAAAACCCAGCTGCTGAGCATCAGCAAGCCGGAGTCGGGGCAGGGCTACCGGCTGAAGTACCAGACCATTAACGAGTTCAACCAGGTCAGGTACGGCGAAATGACGGCCAACAGGGTCATACTGGGTCTGCCCCGGCTTGCCCTGGAAAAACTCTTCGTGGGCTCCAACCTGCTCAACGAACTGCCGCCGGAACAGTCGGAAAAACTGTGGAACACCCTGCATACGGCCAGCAACCAACCCCTGCTCAAGATCAATCTCTACTATGACAAGGCCTGGTGGGGTAACAAGATGAGCGGTCAACCCGAGGTGGCGTTTGGCCCCAACTTCTCGGACACGCCGTTGGGCTCGGTATACCCCTTCTACGCTATCGATCAGGCCAGCTTTGCTGCATTGGAATACAGCGACTGGCTGAAACAGCACGGTGAGCAGCCGTCGCCCGAAGTGGCGGAGAAACTCGAAAAAATCACCCAGTCGCGCTACCAGCAGCCGGCGGCGCTCACCATTTACTGCGACTACCTGAACATCAACTACTGGCAGACGCTGCAGGGCAACGGGAAACTGTTCGACTCACCGCTGCAACGGGAATTCACCGAGCGTCAGCCGCAAACCCTGTTCGCCGCCTCGCAAGCGGTGGTGGAACAGGCCACCCGGTTGTTCGGGAAGCTTTTCAATACCCACTACGTTCCCGCGCCCATCCTGACCAGCGCCCGGATCTGGAACGGCACCACCCGTTTCAACGTGAACGCGAGCCAGGAGTTCGGGTTCGGCGTTCACCAGTGGGCCGTGGGGGCCGACGATAGGGAAGCCATGGCATTCCTCTGCGAGCCCATCGAGAACATCTACACCTGCGGCGAAGCCTTTTCGGACTATCAGGGCTGGGTTGAAGGTGCGCTGCGTTCGGCCAATCTGGTGCTGGAAAAAGCGTTCGGCCTGGCCCCCATCAGCCAGGTCTTTGAAGAACAAACCGGTCAGTCGCCATCCTGCGCCGTTCAGGAGGCGTATCAGAAACGGGCAACGGCCCTGATCAGGGAATATCTCAATCCCAACTTCGACCCGGGACGTGGCCAGGCCCGTGAACACGGCGAACGGATGGCAGGTGCCGACCGTCTGGTGGGGGCGGTTACCCTCAGTTATTTCGATCAGGAATAGGAAGGCCAGTCATGAAAACATTCGATACCAACGAGTTTCAGCGTCTCGGTGGCGCCTCCAGTAGGCTGCTGAGCCACGATCCTGGGCAGGAACTGCTGGAACGAGCGTCGACCGAGACCCTGACGCCGTCCCAGCTCACCACTCAGTTTTTCAACGATCTTGAAGGCAGCTGGTTCGGCAACAAGGGGTGGAACATCATCGCGCTGCCGTCCAGAGGCTCCACGCCGCAAAGCCAGGGGGCGTTCAGGCTGCTGGTCATCCCCTATGCCGAAACCCTCGACGTGCGCAATGCGGGGGCGCCCGCCCGCAACCGGGGCGGTAGCGTCGACCAGTTTGTCGCGGCGGTGGAATATCGGCAGCGGGTGTTCAACAAGGACACGGGAGAAGCCTTGCATGTCGAAAATGGCATGTTCATGAACCTGTCTGAACTCGTCGACAACGACAGCCAGACCCAGCCGCCACCCGAGTTCAATGTCGCGCGCAGCGGTACCATTCCCCACGGCGACGCCATCATGCTGCTCAGCAAGCCGCCGTTCGTCGAGCAGGGGGCGCCGAAGATCCCGGATATCTCCAGCCTGCCCCCGGATATCGGCCAGGGGGCGCCGCTCGGTTATCTCGATCCGTACCTGATGCCGCGCCAGGGCATCAATGTCGGCAACCCGAACGCGACCCTGCGCCAGGATCTGGAAATCCAGGCCGGCGAGGGCTTTGAAATCCTGGAGACGAAGACCCTTGTGCTGGACTCGACCCAGGCCGGTGGCATCAACAATATTCCCTTTATCGTCCACCATGCCAACGCCACCCGGATGCAGGCGGTGTTCTGGCTCGAAAAGGTCCGCAACACCAGGACGGGGCAGGAATTCGATCAGCTGCAGTACACCCAGATCATCGATCTCGCCTTCCACCTCAAGTTTGGCCAGACGGATCCGAACGATCTGATCACCTGGCCCCACGTCACCATCAACACCATGGTCAAGCAATAGGAGCCGGGAATGGAACAGGATATTACGGTTGCCCAGTACCTCAAGCTCAGGTTGGAACAATTGGGGCTGAAGCAGATGTTCGGGGTGGCGGGCAATTACACCGCCCCTCTGCTCGATACCATTCTGGCCGACGATAATTCGCCAATACGCATTTCGGGCAATGCCAACGAGTTTTGTGCCGGCTATGCCGCCGATGCCTATGGCCGGCTGACGGGGTTCGCCGCCGCCTACGTTACCTACAGCGTGGGCGCCTTCAGCATGCTCAATACCCTTGCCGGCTCTTTCGTTGAACAGGTGCCGGTGCTGTTGATCAACGGCGCGCCGACCAACAAGGAGGACAGCACGGAAAAGAACACGGGGCTGCTCTATTCCCATACCACGGGCTATGAGTTTGTCGATATCAACATGTTTCGTCCCATCACCGTCGCGGCGGAGCGGATCACCAATGCCCGGCAGGCCATCTACCAGATCGACTCGGTACTGACCGCCATGCTGACGGAACACCGCCCCGGCTACCTGGAGATCTGCGAGGATGTCTGGCGTGCGCCCTGCCGGGCACCGGTCGGCCGGCTGTGCTCCGGGCGGGAAGACATCGTCACGGTCAGCGAGGTCGACACCGCCGTGGCGGCGACCCTGGACAAACTGCTCAAGGCCGACAAGGCCATCGTCTGGGCGGGGATAGAACTGCAACGTTACGGCCTGCAGAGCACCTTTGCCCGGCTGATGGAGGTCCTCAACCGGACCCTGGCCACCCCGGGGCAACCCATACATTTTGTGACCAGCGCCTGGAGCAAGTCGGTGCTGTCGGAGCGGCACCCCTATTTCGAGGGCTGCTATACCCTGACCATGGAGCAGATCGACAACCTGGTCGGCAGCGATGGCGTCCTGCTCGGGGTGGGCGCCAATACCATCGGCAAGGATACCGGGAACCAGAATATCCGGGGGGAGCGGACGCTGCTGGCCTGCCAGAACAGTCTGTTTGTCGGCGCCGAGTACTATCCGAGCGTGCTGCTGGGTGCCTACATGGAACGGCTGATCCAGGCCCTGGAGCAACGGGCCGCCAGCCGTCATCTCAGGGGGTTGCGGCTGAGCCGGATGGTGCAGGCGAGCATGCAGGCGGGCCCGCTGCAACTGGGCTACGACAGTTTTTTCGATGCCCTGGGAAGCTGGCTGACCGAGGACGACGTGCTGGTGGTGGATGCCGGCTTCCCGCTGATCGGCGCGCAAAGCGTACCCATCGCCGCCCAGAGCGGCTTCGTCGCCCAGGCTGCCTGGCTGGCCATCGGCTATTCGGTGGCCGCCGCCACCGGGGTGAAATGTGCCTGTCCGGACAAAAGGGCCGTGGTGGTGGTGGGTGACGGCGCTTTTCACGAAACCTGCCAGGCGGTGTCGGATCACCATGCCTATGGCCAGAACACGGTGGTGTTCGTGCTGGCCAATGGTATCTACGGCATCGAGCAGAAGCTGGTGAACCCGAATCCGTTCCGCCAGGGCGACGGCCGGCGGGACTATCTGGATCCACTGCAAAACCGGGTCTATCCCTACAATGAGCTGCCCGCCTGGGACTACAGCAAGCTGCCCGAGGTGTTCGGCGGCAAGGGGCACAAGGTCGGCAGCCTGGACCAGTTGGCCTCGGTCATGGCGGAGATCCGGGCCAACCCGGCGCAAAACTATGTAGTCGAGGTGACGCTGGAGAAAACCGATGTGCCGGCGTCGATCGCGGCCCATCTCGACTCGGATGTGGGGGAAGACGAAACCGATAACCCAAACTGGCCGCCGGCCGGCATCTTCTGACACCCGGCGGGGGTGCGCCCCCGCCTTGCTTTCCCCAACGTCATGTCATCGCTACGCCAGTGCCAGCTTGTCCAGCTGCGCCGCCAGGGCTTGCCGGTCGGCGGCACCCAGGGTGTCGAGCGGCAGCGGCAGGCAGGGGCTGCTCGCCCATCCTTGCAGCTCCGCCGCCGTGGCGATCACGCGCAGACTGCCGTGCTGCCGGAACAGCGCCCACAGGGGCTCCAGTTGTTCGGAAAGCTGTTGCGCCTGTTCCGCCTCGCCGCCCAGGGCCGCACGGCTGATGGCCAGGGCCGTACGGGGGAACAGGCCGCCCAGCACCGAATACCAGGCGCTGCAACCGGCGTTGAGGCCGGTGGCGGCCAAGGCATCGCCGCTCACGCCTATGGTTACTTCCGGGGGCAGGAGGGCGCGCAGCCGCGCCACCCTGGCTCCGGCCGCCGCCGGGTCGGCCGGCACAGCGGGGATCTTGATGGATTTCACCTGCGGCAGCTGCGCTATCCGCTCGTGCAGCTCGTCGCTGAAGGTGAAACGGGTGGTGCCGGGGTTATCGTATACGCACAGGGGGACCGACAACGAGGTGGCCACGGTCCGGTACAGCCCGAACACCTCGTCTTCGGTGAGTGGCTGGTAAGACACCGGTGCCAGCAGCACGGCGCTGGCACCCGCCCGTTGGGCATCCTCGGCCAGCTCCAGCACCTGGCGGGTGCGCAGGGCGCCAATGCCCACCATCACCGGCACAGTGCCGGCGTGCGTCACCGCCAGTTGCGCCACCCGCGCCCGCTCGGCACGGTCGAGATAGGCATAGCTACCGGTGGAGCCGAGCGCGCCGATGGCGTTTACGCCGGCCTCGGCCAGCCGTTCCACCAGGCGGGCGAAGGTGCCTTCGTCCACGCCGTGTTCGTTCATGGGAGTCAGGGGAAAAGCGCTCAGGCCGGTGAACATGGTGAAGCTTCCTTGTTGCGATTGGGATCAATGGCCGCCGTTGGGGCAGCCTCGAACGGCTATCCAGTTTGCCATGGTCGGGCCGCCGCGTTAAGCACGGATCTCCCCGGCCGTGGCCGGCAGGCCTGGTAGATCACGTAGATTTTTTCGCAAGACTCCCCCGTTTCCCGCTCGCCCCGGGAACCGGCGGGGATGATGAGGCCGTCGCCGGGCGCCAGGGATGGCGCGGCGGAGCCCCAGGGATGGGGTTACGGCGTGTCTGCGTGCGGTCGATGTAGCACTATTAGGATCAATTATTTGGCGTATTCCAGTTCCCGATAATACTTTGTAGAAAGTGGAATCCAGATAGGACCGTTCACCCTAGGCGCCTACCGGTCGGTGCCGAGCCGGGCCACGAGGTGTTCTACCGCGCGCCGGGCCCGGGCCGAGAGTGGCCATTCGGCCCGGTGGATCAGCCAGAGGGTGTCCACCACCGGCGGGTCGCCTTCCAGCACCCGGATGGCGTCTTGCCGGCCGAAGGCCTGGCGGGCGTAGCGGGGCAAGACGGTAAAGCCCAGGCCGCGAGCCACTGGCTCCAGCAGCAGGCCCACCTGGTTGCTGAAGCCATGGCGAGGCAGGTGACGCACCCCCGGGCTGCCGGGAAAGCGCCGGCTTAACAGCCGGCCGGCCATGGCCTGGCCGTCCGGGTGGTCGATAAAGCCGAGCCGGGCCAGGTCGTCCCAGTCCACTACCTCGGCCTCGGCCGGCACCACCAGCTCCAGCGGCTCCTCGGCAAAGTGACGGGCGTGCAGGCGCGGATCGTCCGGCTTCAGGGTCACCAGGCCCAGCTCGTAACGGTTTTGCAGCACCGCTTCCAGCACCTCGCCGTCCGGTGCGAAACGGTGGCGTATCCTCAGCCCCGGGTTGGCCTGCTGCAGCCCGAGCAGCAGCGGGTAAAGGGCCAGCCCTATACTGCCGGGGCTGATCAGGCTGAGCTCGCCCTGCTCGGCGTCCGCTTCGGCCAGGCGCAGTTGCAGCCGTCGGTTGGCCCGTTCCAGTTCGGCGCAGTAGTCCAGCAGGGCCAGGCCCGCCGGGGTCAGCTCCACCCGGCGCGGGCGGCGGATCAGCAGGGGGCCCAGCTGTTCTTCCAGGTGGCGCAGGTGCTGGCTGACGGCGGCCTGGGTCAACCCCAGCCGCTCCGCGGTGCGGGTGAAATTGCCCACCTCGGCCAAGGTGGCGAAGGATCTCAGCCACTGGGGATTAACCATAATAAATTCTTATCAAAGCAATAATAAAAATGCGGTTCATATTATAGTTTCACCTCTCTAATCTGGTGCTCTGTTCAAGCTATACCGAGATGATGACAATGAGTACAACCTATCCTCGCAGTTTTTCCCATATCGGCCTGTCGGTCACCGATCTCGACGCCGCCGTCGCTTTCTATACCGAGGTGCTGGGCTGGTACCTGATCATGCCAGCCACCACCATCACCGAGGACGACAGCGCTATCGGCGAGATGTGCACCGACGTGTTTGGTGCCGGCTGGGGCTCTTTTCGCATCGCCCACCTATCTACCGGTGACCGCATCGGGGTGGAGATCTTCGAGTTCCGTAACGCCGAGCGGCCCGAAAACAATTTCGAATACTGGAAGAGCGGGGTGTTTCACTTCTGCGTGCAGGACCCGGACGTGGAAGGGCTGGCCGCCCGCATCGTTGCCGCCGGTGGCAGGCAGCGCATGCCGGTGCGCGAGTACTTTCCCGGTGAAAAGCCTTACCGCATGGTTTATATGGAAGACCCGTTCGGCAACATTTTGGAGATCTACAGCCACAGCTACGAGCTGACCTATTCGGCTGGCGCCTACCGCCAAGGCTGAGTGTCCTCGGCCTTGGCGGGCTGTCGTGTCTTGCTCCCGCGAATAAATTCGCGGCTACGGATACGGCAATAGCCCGGTGGGGAACTAGCCGGTACCCAGGCCGGAGGCTTCCAGCAGTTGTTCGGTGCTCATTACGGCCTGGCCGTGGGCGCTGACCTCGCCGTTTTCCACCACTATTTCCGCCTGCAACCGTTCATCCTGCTGTACCACGAAGGGGGTTTGCAGCAGCAGCTCCTTCATTTGCGTCGAGCTGGCCGCCAATATCTGTTGCTGTTCCTGGGCGGAAAGGCCCGGAGATTCTTCGGCAATCATAAAGCTCAGGAATTGCTGAAAGGCGGCGTCGCTGGCCTGGGCCCGAGCGGCAAGCTGCAGCTGCCGGGGTAGTTGCTCCGAATCCAGCTTGCCCGTGCCGGTGTAACGCAGGATGGCGCTGGCGGTCGTGTCGTAAGGGTCTGCCAGCGACAGGCTGAGCTCTTCTATGCCCAACTCCGGTTGGTAGGCCAGCAGTTGTTCCAGCAGGGGCTGGATATGCTGCCATTGGGCGTCCGGATCCTGGTTGGGATCGAGCTGTTCCAGGCGCTGCAGCAGGGCCTGGTAGGGCGCCGTTTCCAGCCGGTTAAGGGCAAAACGCAGCCGGCTCGGGCCCAGTTGCTGGGCGGGCAGGCTAACGCCGCCCAGGGCGATCTCGGTGTGGCTGTTCAGGTGTTGTTGCTCTTGCGTGGTATGGGTGCTGATCAGGGCATCCTGCAGGCCGAAGCGTGCCTTCTGGCTGCTGAACCTGAGCTGTTGCAGGGTCAGGGCACTGTCGCCCAGCCAGAGGTACCGGCCCGCCGCGGTGGCATCCAGGGTCAGGCTCAGTTGCTGCAGGCTGAAGCGCTCGGTGCTGGCCGGCAGGTCAAGGGCGAATTTGCCTATCTGGCCCTGCAGCTGCAGTCGTTGCCGCTGCGGATGCCACCGGGCGTTGAGGTGGCTGTCGGCCAGGGCAAGATCCAGTTGTCCATCGGCGCCGGGGTGGGCCAGGTGGCCGCGGTAATCGATGAGCTGCAGCCGGAGGCTGCTGCTGCCATCCCATTGTTGCACGCCGGTCAGGGTCAGCATGGGGGCCTGCTCCGGATAGTCGGGCAGCCACTCCCGTGCCGTGTCGGGCAGGGGCAGCCGGTATTCAAGCCTGGCTTGCCCCAGGCCGTCCCTTCCCAGCCAGGGGCCATGCTCTACCGGCAGGCTGCCCTGCAGGCGCAGCTCGGCCGTGGGCTGCCATTCGGCCAGCAGTTCGTGCAGGGGATTGGTTGGCAGGGGGCGATAGGTCAGGTCGTAGTGCAGGGCGCCGCCGCTCAGGCCCTGTTCATAGTCCAGCCGGGCTACCCACAGTTCTTCGTGGGCGGCGGCTTGTTGCCGCCATGCGTCCACCTGGGCGCTGATCCGGGTGCCGATATAATACTGGGTTCCGGTGTAAAGGCCGACGGTTGCGGCGGCCGCTATTGCCGTGGAAATAAGTGCTCTCTTCATTATTGTTGTCTGCGCCCCGGGGCGTCAGCTCCCTATTACTTTTGGTTCCGTTTGGGGTGTTCAGAGTATCAAAAACCGGCCATATCACCAGTGTTGGGTTATGTTCAACAGCGGGTGGGCGTGATTCGAGGTTTTATCCGGGCCTGAGGCTCTTGCGGTATTCATCCGGGGTCATGCCCATCAACCGGCGAAACATGGCGATAAAGGCCGAGGCGCCGGCGTAGCCCAGCTCCAGGGCGATGCTTTCCACCTTGCGACCTTCTTCCAGCAGTGTCATGGCTCTGACTACCCGCAGCCGCTGCCGCCATTCGGTAAGGGACATGCCCAGCTCTTTCTGGCTGCGGCGCAGCAGGGTGCGCTCGGTGCTGTGCACGACCCGGGCCAGTTCGGCCAGCGGACGGCTGTCGCCCGGCTCGGCTTCCAGCATGGCCAGCACCCGCCCGAGCAGGGGATCGTCCGAGCCGGGCAGGTAGCTGCCGGCGCAGTCGGCGGCGGCCAACTGGTCCACCAGCACCTGCAGCAGACGAGCGTCTTCCTCCGAATAAGGGCGCTGGGGCGGCCGTTTCCGCAACTGCTCCAGCAGGGCGCCGATAAGCGGGCTGACCGTCAGTGCGCAGGGAGTGGCCGGCAGCCGCCGGCACAGTTCGGCCGACACATAGAGCGAACAGTGGCAGGCTTCCAGGCGGTTGAAGCCCTGGTGCTCTACCTCGGGCGGCAGCCAGAGCCCGTATTGGGAAGGCGCCAGGTACTGGCGATTACCCACCCGCACTTCCATCACCCCGCTGTAGGAATAAACGAATTCTCCCCAGGGGTGGCGGTGCCGGGGATAGCTCGCCGCTGCCGGCATGACGGCGGCGCGAAAGTAGATGGGCGTGGGCAACTGCTCGCTGAACGGCGGCTGGTGCAGGCGCCGTTCGGCCGGCGGCGGATCCGCGCCGTTGTTGCTCCCGTTTGCTGCCATCTGGTTTTTACCTCTGCGGTGTTGTGGCCGTAGGTTGAAGGCGCAAGGGCCACCCAGGGCACTGAGGGCGGCCGCCCCGTGCCGGCGGGGGTCCATGAGTAGCGGATGGCGTTTCACCCCGTGACTCCGTGTCGCTTGCTTTGGGGTCTTGTCGGGTTACCGCTACCGTATGTCATATTTTAGCTATATCCATTAAAACCGACAATGCCACAATAGGCGTCTGATTTTTATACCCCGGAGCTCACTATGGATAGCCGCAAACCGCTGGACCCGCAGGCGGTCGGCCTGATGATCGCCTTTTGCCTCTGCCTCGGCTTGCAGCAGGTGGTGATCAAGGCCACCGCCGGGGATATTTCTCCGGTGCTGCAGCTTGCGCTGCGTTCGGGCATCGCCGCCGTGCTGGTGTTGCTCTATATGGGCTGGAGCCGGGAGCGGCTGGCCCTGGCCGACGGCAACTGGAAGCCGGGACTGGTGGTGGGGGGGCTGTTCGCCCTGGAATATCTGTTCCTGGGGGAGGCGCTGCGCTTTACCTCCGCCTCCCATGCGGTGGTGTTCCTCTACACCTCGCCGGTGTTCACCGCCCTGGCGTTGCATTTTCTGGTGGTGTCGGAGCGGCTGTCGGCGCTGCAGTGGACGGGCATTCTGCTGGCCTTGGGCGGCATCGCCCTGGCTTTTCTCGGACCCGGGGGCGAGCAGGGCAGCCTGTTCGGTGACCTGCTGGCGTTGCTGGCCGGCGCCGCCTGGGGCGCCACTACTGTGGTGATCCGCACCTCGCGGCTGGCGCTGGTCTCGGCCAGGCAGACCCTGCTCTATCAACTGGTGACGGCCTTCGTGCTGCTGCTGGCCAGCGCAGTGGCGCTGGATCAGCTGCACTTCTCGCCCACGCCCCGGGCCTTGGCCGGACTGGCCTTTCAATCGGTGGTGGTGTGCTTCGCCGCCTTCCTGATCTGGTTCTGGCTGTTGCGCCATTACCTGGCCTCGCGGGTGGTGGTGCTGTCGTTCATGACGCCGCTGTTCGGGGTGGCGCTGGGTGCCTGGCTGCTGCGTGAACCGCTGGAGCCGGAGTTTCTGGCCGGCGCTTGGATGGTGATCGCCGGGGTGGTGCTGGTGAGCGGCGAGGGCTGGTTCAAAGCGCTGCTCGCGCGCGTGGCCGGTCGGGCGGCGAGGTAAGCCGCCCGGCTGCAAGGGCCGCGGTGTTAACCTTCAACTCACCAGGCGCAGGCATTGCCCGGTATGGTAGAGCGTGAAGCCGCTTTCGTAACCGGTGCTCCACAGCGACTTCGTACGTATCGGTTGGTGGACGCCCATTGGCAACGGCAGCAGCGAGTCATCGCCGGTAGTAAGGTAGCGGGCGAAGCCCTTGCCGACCACGGTGCCGGTGGTAACACCGCGGCCATTGTAGCCGGTCACGGCCACGATGCCCGGCGCCGGTTCGAATAACCGCAGGGTATGCTCGGGCGTGAAGGCGATCCGCCCGGTCCAGGTGCACTCCCACTCGAGCCGGCCCAGTTGCGGAAAGTAGTGCTGCTGCACCCGGTCGGCCCAGCAGCGCAGGTAGGACAGGGGCTTGCCGTCACCCCGGCCGAGGCTGCCCAGCAACAGGCGGCCCTCGGCGTCACGCCGGATGCTGCTCAGCACCATGCGGGTATCCCAGGCGCCCTGCCGGCCGGGCAGGATATCGCCGGCGAGTTCCTCCGGCAGGGGGCGGGAAGCCACCTGAAAGTAGTAGCCGGGGAAGAAATGGTCACGCACCTGGTTCCAGTGATCTTCGGTATAGGCGTTGGTGGCGATGACCACCCGGGGCGCCCTGATGCTGCCCTGGGGCGTCATCACCAACCAGTCGTCCCCCTGGCGGGTCACGCCGGTGGCGGGACTCTGGGTATGCAGGCGCACACCGGCCGCCGCTGCCGCTCGGGCCAGGCCCCGGGTATAGGCGGCGGGATTGAGGGTGCCGGCGCGGCGATCGAGCAGGGCCCGCCGGATGCGCCGGGTGCCCACATGCTGATGGCAGGCCTCGTCTTCAAGCAATTCCACGGGCGCGCCGCGTCGCTGGAACTGAGCAACCCGGCGTGCCAGCTCTTGCTCGCCCTTGGCGTTGTGGGCCAGGTGCAGGTTGCCGGTACGGGTGGCGTTACAGGCTATGCCATGGCGTTCGATCAACGCAAACACTTCCGCCGGGGCACCGCCGAGCAGGGTATTGGCGCGTTCACCGTCTTCTTCGCCCAGGGTCTTGATGATGTCGTCCGGCGGTATCCACAGCCCGGCGTTGACCAGGCCCACGTTGCGTCCTGAACCGCCGGTGGGTATTTCGCTCGCCTCGATCAAGGTCACGGCCACACCGGCCTCGGCTAAATGGAGGGCGGTGCTGAGCCCGGTGATGCCGCCGCCGATCACCGCTACCTCGGTGGTGTGATGGTCCTGTAAGGGAGCCAGCGCCGGCGCCGGCTCGGGTGAGGTGTCATACCACAGGCATCTCTCTTTCATGCATTCCTCCTTTGTCGAGCTCTCCTTGTGCCGGAGAGAGAACGAGATGTGATGTTGTTATTGTGCTTATCGGCGGGTCTCCCTCCCTCTTCGTGGTGGAAAACGAGTGGGGCTCGGTGGGGAGAGTGGGGAGCGTCGTAATCCGGCGAGTCGTCCGGTCATCATCCCGATGGAGCGGTCACGTCACTGTTTCCGGGATAATGGCCCTTGTCATGCCGCGACGCAATGGCCGCTTGCCGGAGGGCGCCATCCTTGCCCGGGAGCAGGATGGCGCCCATGGCATCAGTCGAACTTGATGCCCTGGGCCAGCGGCAGTTCACGGGAGTAGTTGACGGTGTTGGTCTGGCGACGCATGTAGCTCTTCCACACGTCCGAGCCCGACTCGCGGCCGCCGCCGGTCTCCTTTTCACCGCCGAAGGCGCCGCCGATCTCGGCGCCGCTCGGGCCGATGTTGACGTTGGCGATGCCGCAGTCGCTGCCCACATCGGAGACGAAGGCTTCCGCCTCGCGCACATCGGTGGTGAAAATGCAGGAAGACAGCCCCTGGGGCACGTCGTTGTTCATGGCCAGCGCCTCATCGAACTCGCGATAGCTCAGTACGTAGAGGATGGGCGCGAAGGTCTCGCTCTTGACCAGATCGTCCTGACTCTCGACCTCGACGATGGCGGGCGCCACGTAGTAACCCTCGGGGTAGACGTCGGCCAGTTGCCGCTCGCCGCCGAACAGGGTGGCGCCACGCTGGCGTGCCTGGGTCAGGACCGATTGCATCTGGTCGAACGCCTGGGCGTCGATCAGCGGACCGATCAGGTTGCCTTCCAGCGGGTTGCCGATGCTGATGCCCGCATAGGCCTTCTTCAGCCGTGCCATGACTTCGTCGCGCAGCGACTCATGGACGATCAGGCGGCGTAGGGTGGTGCAGCGCTGGCCGGCCGTGCCCACGGCGGAGAAGAGGATGGCGCGCACCGCCATGTCGAGATCGGCGCTGGGGGCCAGGATCATGGCGTTGTTACCGCCGAGTTCGAGGATACTGCGGCCGAAACGGGCGGCGACGCGGGGCGCGATTTCACGGCCCATGCGGGTGCTGCCGGTAGCGCTGATCAGGGGCACCTTGGGGGAATCGGTCAGGCGTTCGCCGGCTTCGCGGTCACCGATGATGACCTGGCTGAGATCCTTGGGGGCATCCTCACCGAACTCGGCCATGGCTCGCTCCAGCAGGGCCTGGCAGGCGAGGGCGCTGAGCGGGGTCTTCTCGGATGGCTTCCACAGCAGGCTGTTGCCGCACACCAGCGCCAGGGCGGCGTTCCAGGCCCAGGGTGCCATCGGGAAGTTGAAGGCGGTCACCAGGCCGATGGGCCCCAGCGGGTGCCAGCTTTCGCGCATATGGTGGCCGGGGCGCTCGGAGGCGATGGTCAGGCCATACAGCTGGCGGGACTGGCCGACGGCGAGATCGCAGATATCGATCATCTCCTGGACTTCACCCAGGCCTTCCTGCAGGATTTTTCCGCACTCCAGGGTGACCAGGGCACCCAGATCGTCCTTGTGACGGCGCAGTTGTTCACCAAACAAGCGGACCAGCTCGCCCCGGCGTGGTGCGGGTACCTTGCGCCAGGCCTCAAAGGCAACCTGGGCGCGTTCGATGCGGGCGTCGACCACCTCGGCGGATTCAAAGCTGACCCGACCGATTTCGGTGCCGTCAGTGGGAGAAGTGACGGGGTAATGTCCAGCGCGGTACAATGATTCGGCCACTCCGAGCCGCTGCATGATGGTGTCAATCATTCATCCTCCTAATGATGCTTCCGGATTGATATACAACACCGGCAGTATTGCCTTCGGGCTTGATCCAGATCAAACGACGCTTTATAACGATATCATTCCATTTTTTCCTGGTTGGGCTGCCGAAATGAATCGTCGCCATCTACCTTCCCTCTCCGCCATGCAGTGCTTCGAGGCTTCGGCCCGTCATTTGAGCTTCACTCGCGCGGCGGTCGAGCTGAGCCTGACCCAGAGCGCCGTGAGCAAACAGGTGGCCCAGCTCGAATCGCTCCTCGAGCACCCGCTGTTCCGCCGGGTGCGCAAGCGACTCCAGCTCACGCCGGAAGGCTCGCTCTACCTGACCGAGGTGCGCAAGATCCTGACCCAGGTCGAGATGTCGACGCGCTACATGCAGTCCTACGGTGGCCAGAGCGAGGTGCTTAACATCACCACCCTGCCGACCTTCGGCGCGCGCTGGCTGATCCCCCGGCTCAACGGCTTCCGCTTCCGCCACCCCAACGTCTACCTGAACATCAGCAACAGGACGGAGCCGTTCGATTTCGAAGAGGAGCGTATCGACGTCGCTTTCTTTTTCGGCCAGGGCTCCTGGCCGAAAGCCGAATGCATCAAGTTGCTGGATGAAGAAATGGTGGCGGTCTGCTCGCCGTCCGTCATCCCCGCGGAGGGCATCCAGGATCCACTGGAGCTGACCCGGCTGGTGCTGCTGCAGCAGGCGACGCGGCCCGAGGCCTGGCATGACTGGTTCGAAGGCCAGGAACGCTATACCAGCCACAGCTACCACGGGCCCCGTTTCGACACCTTCTACATGGCCCTGCAGGCGGCCCGCTCGGGATGCGGCGTCGCACTGGTGCCGCGCTTCCTGGCCGAGGAAGAGCTGCAGACCGGGCAACTGGTGATCCCCTGGCCATTTTCGCTTTCCAGCAGCAACGCCTACTACCTGGCCTATCCGGAGTACAAGGCCGACGTCGGCAAGGTAAAAAACTTTATCGAATGGATACTCGAACATCGGTAAAGCACTGGCGCCTTTCGCCGCTGTCACATTACTCCCGCCCATGTTGAAAGCCCGGGTCTTGTGTCGGCCTGGCAGCCGAGCGTACGAAGAAAAGCTGCCCGCTCACCAGGTTCATTAATTTTTGGAATGAATTGGTCCTTTTTTTTCGTTTGCGGCTCGGGGCGGGGTCTGTTGTTATCGTTACCTCTTTCTTGGGCGTTAACGGGGACCCTATATGGACTTAGCGTGCATCAGCCAGTCACTCGGCGTGATCCACCCCCTCTGCATGGAGCGCGGCCGCAATGCCGAGGTCTGGGATGAGCAAGGCAACCGCTACATCGACTTTATCGGTGGTATCGGCGTGCTCAACCTGGGGCACGGCCATCCGGCGGTGGTCGAGGCGATTCGGGCCCAGAGCGACAAGTTGCTCCATTCCGCTTTTAATGCGGTGCCCCATCGCGGTTACCTGGACGTTGCCCGGCAACTGGCCGAGTTCGTGCCGGTGTCCTACCCGCTGTCGTGCATGCTGACCAACAGCGGGGCCGAGGCGACCGAAAACGCGCTCAAGGTGGCCCGCGCCGCCACCGGCCGGCAGGGGGTGATCGCCTTCGACGACGGCTTTCACGGCCGCACCCTGGCGGCGCTGAACCTGAACGGCAAGGTCAAACCTTACAAGCATCGGCTCGGCGCCCTTCCCGGGCCGGTGCACCATCTGCCTTTTCCGAGCCGCGACAGCGAGGTCGACGCCGAGCAGGCCATGGCGGCGTTGGAGCGCCTGTTCGAGGTTGAGCTCCCACCGGAAGAGGTGGCCTGTATCATCGTCGAGCCGGTACAGGGCGAGGGTGGCTTCCGCCTGCTGTGTGCCGACTTTGCCGCCCGCCTGCGCGCACTCTGCGATGCCCTGGGCATCCTGCTCGTCTTCGACGAAATCCAGTCGGGCTTCGGCCGCACCGGCAGCCGCTTCGCGTTTTCCCATCTCGGCGTAGAGCCGGACCTGCTGCTGCTGGGCAAGAGCATGGCGTCCGGGCTGCCGCTGGCGGCGGTGGCCGGCAGGGCGGCGCTGATGGATGCCTTGCCCAAAGGCGGCTTGGGCGGTACCTACTCGGGCAATGCCCTGGCCTGTGCCGCGGCCCGGGTGGTGATGGAGCTGATGAGCGAACAGCAACTGCGCCTGTGGGGCGAGCGCCAGGAGCGGGCCATTCTGGCGGCATACCAGGCGTGGCAGGCGTCGGGGCGCTATCCCATGCTGGGCCGGCTGACCGGAATCGGCGCCATGCGCGGCATCGTCTTCGAAGACACCGCCAACGCCACGGGCGGCGAGCATCTGGCGGCCCTGCTCGATGCCGGCCGGGAGCTGGGCGTGCTGCTGATGCCGAGCGGCCGGCGCCGCAACGTGCTGCGCTTGCTGCCGCCGCTGACCACCGAACCCGAGGTGCTGGCCGAAGGGCTGGCGTGCCTGGAGCGGGCGCTGGAGATGCTGCGTCCCTGATGGCCCGGCCGGCGTTGCGATGGACAACCCAGATTCACCCCAGACAGCAATGTCATCCCGATAGGAACAACGGAGACGAATGAAGCATGACCACCTATTTATCCTGTGACGAGATCCGCGACCGCTTTGCCAGGGCCATGTCGGCCATGTACCAGGCCGAGGTACCGCAATACGCCGCCCTGCTCGAGCTGGTGGAGCGGGTGAACCGGGAAACCCTCGACAAGGATCCCGCCCTGGCGCAACGCCTGGAGGAGGGCGGCGAGCTGGCCCGGCTCGGCGTCGAACGCCACGGCGCCATTCGCGTGGGGACCGCCGACGAGCTGGCCATGTTGCGCCGCCTGTTTGCCGTGATGGGCATGTATCCGGTCGGTTATTACGATCTGTCCGAGGCCGGTGTGCCGGTGCACTCCACCGCCTTCCGCCCGGTGGAGGCGGCGGCCCTGGCCCGCAACCCCTTCCGCATCTTCACCTCCCTGTTGCGGCTGGAGCTTATCGAGGATGCGGGGCTGCGCGAACGGGCCGCCGCCATCCTCGCCGGGCGGGACATCTTTACGCCGGCCGCGCGAGAGCTGATCGCCCTTTACGAACACCAGGGCGGGCTCGCCGAAGCGCAGGCGGAACGCTTCGTGACGGAGGCCATCGAGACCTTTCGCTGGCACCGGGACGCCACCGTCGACCCCGACACCTATCATGCCCTGCATGGCGAGCATCGCCTGATCGCCGATGTGGTCTGCTTCCGCGGCCCGCATATCAACCACCTGACGCCCAGGACGCTCGATATTGACGCGGTACAACAACGCATGCCGGCGGCGGGCATGACCCCCAAGGAGGTCATCGAAGGGCCGCCCCGTCGCGACTGCCCCATACTGCTGCGCCAGACCAGTTTCAAGGCGCTGGATGAAGCCATGCGCTTTGCCGGTGAACGGCAGGGATCCCACAGGGCGCGTTTCGGCGAGATAGAGCAGCGCGGCGTTGCGCTGACCGCCAAGGGGCGGGCGCTCTATGACCAACTGCTCGCCGAGTCGCGCGTGCGGACGGTGGGGCTCGACAACGCCACCCATCAACAGGTACTGGCGGAAGTGTTCGCCGGCTTTCCCGACGACGAGACGCAACTGCGCCGCCAGGGGCTGGCCTTCTTCGAATACCGGCCGACGGGGGCCGGCCAGTCCGCCGCCGTGGATACCCTGGATATGGAGGCGTTGATCGAGCGTGGCCTGGTCACGGCCCAACCGATGACTTACGAGGATTTTCTGCCGGTGAGTGCGGCGGGCATTTTTCAGTCCAACCTCGGCGCCGGCAAGAGCGGGGCCTATGAGGGCAATGCTAACCGGAGCGCCTTCGAGCAGGCGCTGGGCGCGGCGGTTATCGATGAGCTTGCGCTCTACGCCGAGCGTGAGTCGTCGTCTTGCCGGGCGACGCTGCAGGCGCTGACCCAATAGTCTCCATCATGGGGAATAGCACGGCAACGCCGTCCGCTCCCCTCGTGTTCAGACCAATACCGAAGAGGCAAGCAACGACATCATGAGTTAGAGCGTCACTCCTGGTAACGCTGCACTTGGACGGCAGCCACCCCGGGAACCGTCATCGACTATCGAGTGGATAATCCACAGGGAGAGGAATATGAAAGAAGCAATAAAATCAACAGACTGTAAACTACCCAGCCTGTCATTGGCACTCACCCCCATCGTGCTGACACTGCTGGTACTGGGCGTCCAGCTGTTCTATTTCGGCGACTTCACGCCCCACATCCCGCTGGCCATCGGCCTGGCCATCACCTCCTTGCTCGGCATCACGCTGGGCCTGAAGTGGCGCCAGATAGAGGAGGGGATCTTTCATGTTATCCACGTTTCCCTGCCTTCGGTGTCGGTGCTGATCTGTGTCGGCATGACCATCGGCGTCTGGATTGCCAGCGGCACCGTTCCGACACTTATCTATTACGGTCTGACCGTGCTGTCCCCGCAGCTTTTTCTGGCGGCGGCCATGATCCTCTGTTCGGTCGTTTCATTGGCGCTGGGCACCTCCTGGGGTACCGTCGGCACCGTGGGGCTGGCGCTGATGGGTATCGGGTCCGGCTTCGACATTCCGATGTACTGGACTGCGGGCGCCGTGGTGTCCGGGGCCTTCTTCGGTGACAAGATCTCGCCGCTGTCCGATACCACCAACCTGGCACCGGCGGTGACCGGCACCGATGTGTTTTCCCATATCAAGAATATGATGCCGACCACGATCCCGGCCATGCTGATCGCCTTTATCATCTACCTCTTCGCCGGCTTTTCCCTGATCGGTTCGGAGAGCGCTTCTTTCGAGAAGATCAACGCGATCACCACCTCCTTGCAGGAGAACTTCGTGATCTCGCCGTGGCTGCTGTTGCCTGCACTGCTGGTCATTGTGCTGGCGGTCAAGCGCATGCCCCCGATCCCGTCCCTGTTCGCCGGCGTGCTGGCCGGTGCGGTGGCGACCATGCTGGTGCAGGATGTTGGCTTGCATGATATTTTCACCTACGGCAACAGCGGCTATGTGATCGCGACCGGCGTCGGCGAGATAGACAGCCTGCTCAACCGGGGCGGCATCCAGTCGATGATGTGGACCATCTCCCTGGTGCTGATCGCACTGGGCTTTGGCGGCGCCCTGGAGAAGACCCGTTGCCTGGAAGCCATCATCAAGGTGATCATCGGCAAGGTGCGCGGTTTTGCCGGCGTGCAGACGGCGGCGGTGGGCACCTCCGTCGCCACCAACCTGGTGGCCGGCGACCCCTACCTGTCCATCGCCCTGCCGGGCCGCATGTACGCACCGGTGTATCGGGGCATGGGCTATTCGCCGCTGAACCTGTCCCGCGCCATCGAGGAAGGCGGCACCCTCATCTCCCCCCTGATACCCTGGAATGCGGGTGGGGCTTTCGTCATCGCCGTGCTCGGGCTCGGTATCGCCGAGGGCAATATCGAAAACCTGCTGTACATCCCCCTGGCCTTCGCCTGCTGGCTGTCGCCGATACTGGGCATTGCCTATGCGTATTTCGGCCTGTTCTCGCCGCGCGCCAGCGAAGCCGAACGCCGGGAGTGGGCGGAAAAAGGCGAGCTGATCGCCGATCTCGGCGGTAACAACGGCATGGCGGCCGAGCGGCTCACCCCCAACGAGGCGCTTAAAAGCTGATATCAGGCGGACGGGATTCGGCCGCCGAATCCCGTCCGGACTGCAAGGTTGGTTAATATTCCCCCCCCGTTCCAGATCTGGAACCCGTTGTTCAGATTTTTTCCTTGAAGTGTTAACACAAACCATTATCATTATCCCGATTTTCATGGGCGATGCCCGTTGCGTCCACTGTCCGTATTTATGCCGGTAGGCCGGGCTTCGGGTCATTTGTCGAGCTTCCAGCCAATCCAGCCAGAAAGTCATTGCCTGCCGGGTCTGGCCCCGGCGTTCATCTTTGCCCACTCTGTCTTGTTGGAGATACGTTATGTCAGGAATTCTTCCCGCGCCTTCTACCCGAGTTTTCAAGGCGGCCGCCCTGGTGCTGGGCTCCCTGCTGTCGAGCCAGGCCCTGGCCGAGGCTCGCACCCTGGACACCCGCTTCGGCGAGATCAGCATCGATGGCGAGGCGGCGCGGGTCGTGACCCTGTACGAAGGCGCCCTCGACACCAGTATTGCGGTGGGGGTCGCGCCTCTGGGCGCCGTGGCGACCCGGGGCGGCGATGGCGTGGCCAGCTATATGCAGGACAAGGCCGATGGCGTTTCCATCGTGAGTACGGCCCGCGAAATCAACCTGGAATCGGTCATTGCCCTGCAGCCCGATCTGATCCTGGCTTCCTCCTCCCTGCCGGAAGAGCAGTACCGCCTGCTGTCGGCGGTAGCCCCCACCGTGGTACCTGATGCCGACCTGTTTCAGGACGGCGCCTGGAAGCAGGAGGCGAGGCTGTTCGCCCTGGCCCTGAACAAGGAGGCGGAGCTGGACCGGGTACTGGCAGAACTGGACGAGCGGACCGCCGGTCTGGCGGAACAATTCGAGCAGTCGGTGCCGGCCGACGGACGCAAGACGTCCCTCGCGCGCTGGATGCCTCAGGGGGCCATGATGATGTCTTCCCGTTTGTTCACCTCCAGCCTGCTGAAGGCGGTGGGGTTCGATGTGCAGGATGGCGGCATCGTCAAGGAAGGCCTGCCCCACAGCTCGCCCCTGAGCCAGGAAAACCTGTCGCTGATCGACGGCAACTGGCTGTTCCTGGCCACCCTGAACAACGACGGCCGTGAGGCGCTGGCCGTTGCCGAGAAGTCGCCTGCGTTCGCTCGCCTGAAGGTGGTACAGCAGCAGCGGGTGTTCCCGGTTGACGGTCAGATCTGGACCAGTGCCACCGGTCCGCTGGCGGCCCACGCCATTCTTGACGACGTCGAACGTGCGCTCGAGCAAGCGGAGCGTTGAGCCTATGGCCGTTGTCGCTGCCGCCCGGCGTCCCCTGTTTTCGGTGATGCTGGCAGCGGGCCTGTTGTTGCTGTTGGCGTGCCTGGCCAGCCTGCTGCTGGGGGCCGGTCATGTCGGCCCGGTCCAGGCCCTGGCTGTGCTGTTCGGGACTGGTTCGGACGAGGCCCGCTTCGTGGTGACCGAGCTGCGTGGCCCGCGTACCCTGATCGGTCTGGTGGTGGGCATGGCCCTGGGCTGCGCCGGTGCCCTGATGCAGACCCTGGCCCGCAACCCCCTGGCCGAGCCCGGCCTGCTGGGGGTGAGCGCCGGCAGCGGTTTTGCCGTGACCCTGGCGCTGTTGCTGGGGGCCAGTACCGCCACCCTTACCGTGCATGTGGCCCAGGCTGGCGCCCTGGTCGGCTGTCTGTTGGTGCTGAGTGCGGCTCGGCTGAACGGGGTAGGCAACGATCCCATCCGCCTGGTGCTGGCGGGGGCCACTCTCTCCAGCCTGCTGCTGGCGCTGACTTCCCTGTTGTTGCTGTTCGACCAGCGTACCGCCGATGAAATCCGCTTCTGGGTCATCGGCAGCGTGGCCGGGCGGGATCTGGACCACCTCCGGGAGATACTGCCTTCCCTGGCCCTGGCCTTGGTACTTACCCTGGTGGTGGTGCGCCCACTGGCGGCCCTGGCCCTGGGAGAGCGGGTAGCCCAGGGGTTGGGTCACAAGCCGGGGCGGGTGCGTTTCCTGGCGGTACTGATAGTGGCGCTGCTGGTCGGCTCGGCCACTGCCGTGGCCGGCCCCATCATGTTCGTGGGTCTGGTAGTGCCCTTCGTGGCCCGTGCCCTGGCCGGACCCGACATCCGCCGTACCCTCTGGCTCTGCCTGCCGCTGGGACCCATCATCGTTATCACTGCCGATACCCTGTCGCGGCTGCTGGTGGCGCCGGCCGAACTGCCCATCGGTGTACTTACGGCGCTGATCGGCGCCCCCGTGCTGCTGGCGGTGGTGCGGGGCCGACGCCTGCCTTCTCTGTAATATAGGATGCCTCATGAATCTGGAATCTAGGCCAAAGGCATCGACGCTTCTGCTTCATGACCACTGGCCACTGGCCTGGCAGTCGGGCGGGCGGGAGTTCAGTCTGCTGCTTTCCCGCCGCGGCCTCTGGGTAAACCTGGTGCTGCTGGTGCTGCTGGTCGCCACCACCACGGCGGCGCTGGGCCTCGGCAACGTGACCTTGAGTCCGGCACAGGTCTGGGCCGCTCTCTGGGGTGAGGCGCCGCCCCTGCACCGGTTGGTGGTGCACGAGTTGCGCCTGCAGCGGGTGCTGGCCGGCATGGCCACGGGGGCGGCCTTCGCATTGGCGGGCTGCCTGATGCAGACCCTGGCGGGCAACCGCCTGGCCACCCCCGGCATTATCGGGATCGACAATGCGGCCACCGCCTTCGCGGTGGCCTCGGTGGTGGGAGTGGTTACCTCGCTGGCGCCTTCCGCCATGTCCTTGGTGGGCGCCGTTACCGCCACCGTGCTGGTGTTCGGCCTGGCCGGCGGCAGCGGTACCCGGGGCTATCGCTTTATCATCGTTGGGCTGGGAGTGGGCGCCATCGCCGGTGCGATTACCCAGTTGATGCTCAGCCGGGTGGCCATCGATCAGGCCAACGTCGCTTTTCCCTGGACGGTGGGCAGCCTCAACGCCCGCTCCCCGGAGGCTACGGCCCTGCTCGGAGCCGGCCTGCTGCTGGGCTTTGTGCTGGCCGTGCGACTGGCCCGGGCGCTGCAGGTGTTGCAGCTGTCCGAGTCGGTGGGCATCGGCCTCGGACTCAACCTCAGAAGGGTGCGCGGCCAGTGCCTGGCGCTGTCGGTGCTGCTCACCGGCCTGGCGGTGGCGGTGGCCGGCCCGGTGGGGCTGGTGTCGTTGCTGGGCCCTGAAATTGCGCGCATGCTGTGCCGCCACCGGGGGGTGCCCCTGCTGGCTTCGGCCCTGGCCGGCGCCCTGATGATGATGCTGGCCGATCTGGCCGGGCGGCTGCTGTTGGCGCCGCTGGAGATCCCGGTTGGCATCGTTACCGCCGTGGTGGGCAGTCCCTACCTGCTGTGGATGTTGTTGAATCCTTCCTTCAGGAGTCGTCCTTGATGAATGCTGCAGTCCCCCTGGAATTCCTGCTCGGCCGTGAACAGCAGGCCACGCTGTCGGCCCATGAGCTGGTGGTGGCCCATGATCGTCAGGTGATCATCGACGGCCTGGAGCTGCAACTGGCTCCGGGCCAGGTCACGGCGGTAGTGGGGCCCAATGGCTGCGGCAAGTCGACCCTGCTCAATGCCCTGGCCCGGGTGCTGCGTCCGCGCGGCGGCAGCATACTGCTCGACGGGGCCGATATTCATCGTCGGCCCAGCCGGGAGATCGCCCGCCGGCTGGCCCTGTTGCCCCAGCACACTTCGGCGCCCGAGGGCATGACGGTGCTGGATCTGGTGCGTTTTGGCCGCCAGCCCCACCAGGGCTGGCTGAGCCAGTGGTCGGAGGAAGACCGGAATATCGTGAGCGAGGCGCTGGCGGCGGCGGATCTCGGGGGACTGGAGCACCGGGTGCTGGACCAGTTGTCGGGCGGCCAGCGGCAGCGGGCCTGGATTGCCATGGCCATCGCCCAGTCCACCCCTTTGCTGTTGCTGGACGAACCGACCTCGGCGCTGGATCTGGGCCACCAGATTGAAGTGTTTGAGCTGATCCGTACCCTGGCGGCACGGGGCAAGACCATCGCTATGGTGGTGCACGATCTGGCCAGCGCCTGCCGCTATGCGGACCAGCTGGTGGCCATGCGCGACGGCCGCATCATCGCCCACGGCCACCCCCGGGACATCCTCACCCCGGCCCTGGTGCACGAGCTGTACGGGGTCGAATGTGACATCACCCATGATCCGGCCAATGGTAGCCCCATGCTTGTCAATGTACGCCGGGCCCGCTGACGGCCGGCAGGCGGTATTCGGTTAAATTCGATTCGATTCAAGAATACCGCCTGAATGGGTTAGAGCGCCTTGGCCACTTCGTCCAGCTGCAGGCGCAGGCTCTGCAGGCCGCCGCCGGACAGATACCACAGCGCCGGCGACAGGTAACCCAGCTTGACCTTGTCTCCACCCGCGGTGTTCAGCGCCTCGCGCAGTTTGGCGACGTCGAGCGCCTCGCCGCCGATGGCCGCGCTGCGATCCACCACCAGCAATACATCCGGTTTGGCTTGGGCGATCTGGGCCGGGCTCAGGGGGGTGAAGGTACGGTTGCCGTTGGTGATGCTCTCCACGCCGGCGGGCAGTTCGGGAGCCTCGAGCCCGAGCAGCTCGGCCACCACCGGCTCCTGGCGCAGGGAATAGTTGCCGTCGTTGTGGGTCACCACCAGCACGTTGGGGCTGGCCGCGATGCCGTTGCGTAGCGCGGCGATATGGCCTTCCAGCTCCGTCAGCGCCTTATTGGCGGCGGCGGCGGCCTCGAAGTGGCCGGCCAGGGCGCGTACCTTGTGGCTGAACCCTGCCCAGTAGCCGTCGCCGGCGAAGCTCATGTCCTGCACCGGGGCCACGGCCTCGAGCCGTTCCTGCATGTCGCCCTGGCGGCCGGTGATCAGGATAAGGGAGGGATTGGCCGCCTTCAGCGCCTCGAAATCCGGGGAGCGCAGGCCGCCCACGTCGGTATAGGCGTCGCCGGCGTAGTGCTCCAGGTAGTCGGGCAGGGCCTGCTTGGGCACCGCCACCACCTGTTCACCCAGGCCCAGGGCGTCCAGGGTATCCAGGCTGCCGTGATCGAAACTCGCCACCCGCTCGGCGGCCACCGCCAGCTGCCCGGCCAGCAGCAGGCCGGTCGCCGACAGTACTTTTGCCAGATTCATTCAGTTCTCCTTTGAGTTGATCCATCGTTATCGGATAATCAATAACGATTCTCATTATCTCATAGATCGCCGACTGCGGTCCCGGCTGCCGGTGGTACATTGTGTTGCAAAAATGGAACGCTCGGGGCAGGGGGCTGGGCCTATCGCCACCTAACGGCTTGAGTCTGGTTGGGAGGTGGTGGCGTCACCAGGTGCGGAGAGATCCATGTTCACCACCGTAACGGTGGCTACGCTGGTGAACGGCATAGGGTTAAAGGTGACTCGAGTTAAAACTAAATAACTGTTCCGAATGGTAGATCACTACCGACAGCGACAGGGTTTCGCTAAGCAGATCCTCCGCGCCAGGGATGGCGCGGCGGAGCCCCCAGGGATGGGTTCACGGCGTGTCTGCGTGCGGTACCCGGTCGATGTAGCACTATTAGGATCAGTTATTTAGCTGCTATCAGGTGCACTGTGGAGGCTTTTCGCCCCGTTTTTTCGTTCCTGTCATTCCCTCGGCCACTGGTAAACCCCCCGGTTGAGGCCGTCGCGGATGGCCGAGATCACCTTGCTGGTGCGCAGGCTGGCGCCGGTGTAGCCATCTGTGTCCGCCACCATCTGCTCCGGGTGGTAGAGATCGAAGATATGGTGCAGCAGCTTGCCGTTCAGGTAGTCGGCTACCTGCCGATACTGGCGGGTCACCGGAGAGAGGGGGGCGTCTTCGGCCAGGGCCAGGTAGTCGATGCCGCCGTAGGCCAGGTGGCGGTATTCCAGGGCCATCAGCCGGCCGTCGCGCAGATCGAACTGCACCGCCACCTGCATTTCCCCCCTGTCCAGGAAACTGCCCCGGTAGCGGCCGTCCAGGTAGGTGCCGGGAGCCAGCCCGAGCAGCAGCCGGCCATCCGGCTGGCTGGCCGGTGTGGGTGCCGCCACGGGCGGCGGCGTCGGTGTGGATATGCTTTCCAGATCGCCTATCAGATAGCCGGCCAGCAGCTTGAGCGCGGCGCCGCTGTGGGATATCCCGGGCCGCTTGTTGTGCCAGCCTGCGCTGGCGTCCCTGCCGCACCAGGCCAGCAGCACCGCTTCCGGGCTGGGATGCTGGGGGATATAGGTGGTGATGTCGTATACCTTGCCGTCTATGGCCTTCCAGCAGCTGTCGCGGCTGTTATGCCGGGCCAGCTCTTCCCGGCTGATGGGGGCGGCACGGGGCGGTTCGGTAGCGCCGGCCCGGCCGCCGCTCAGGGCGTGGCTGATCACCAGGGTGGTGATGGCGGCGCAGAAGGCGACCAGGGCAGTGTAGGCGGTCTTGTTGATGTTCATAAGAAGTCGAAAGCCTCCGTGTGGATGTGATGGCGTGGCACTCCGGCCTCGGCGAGCAGCCGGAGCAGGTGGTGGATCATGGGCGGCGGGCCGCAGATCAGCAGCTCCCGCTCCCGGAAGTCGGGGCAGTGTTGCTCCAGAAAGTCGAGCTCGAGTGGGCCCCGTTCGGAAAAATAGTGGGGCACCAGGCGCAGGGACGGATGCCGGGCGGCGATGTCGGCCAACTCCTCCAGGTAGTAGGCGCGCTCGGGGCGGTTGGCCAGGTAGCAGAGCACCACCTCTTCATTTTTGCCGGGGTCGGCGGCCAGGGCGCGGGCGGCTGCCACGAAGGGGGTGATGCCGATGCCTCCGCCCAGCCAGAGCCGTTTCCGCCCGGGGGCGGCCTGTTCGAAGAAGGCGCCGTAAGGGCCCTCCAGCAGCACCCGGCTGCCCAGGGCGACGGACTGCAGCGCCCGGCTGGCATCGCCCAGGGCCTTGATGCCCAGTTTCAGCTCCGGTGCCCCCGGCGCCGAGGACAGGGTATAGGGATGCTCTTCGCCCCGGCCGGTGGCGAGCCCGTCATCCAGGGGACTGAGGTAGACGAACTGCCCGGCCTTGTGGCGGAGCGGGCGGCGCTCGGGGAGCAGGGTTATCTCCACCACGTCGGGGGCCAGGGAGCTGACCTCGGTGACCCGGTATGGCTTTCTCGCCAGCCAGGGCGAGAGCCCCTTGCGCCAGAGCAGGGCCAGGGCCGCCAGGGTGGCGAGCAGCCACCAGGGCCAGGGGCTGGCCAGCGGCGGCAGGGTATGGAGCAAGGCCAGCGCCAGGGTGGGGACGGACAGCAGATGCAGTCGCTTCCAGTTCTGGTAATGGATGGGTCCGAAAAACTGGAAGGTGGGGGCCAGGAAGACCACCAAAGTGACCAGGGCCAGCCAGCCGGCCCAGGTGAGCCACTCGGCCAGGGGCGGAAACAGCAGGGCCACCGCCATGGAAAGAGAGTGGGGCAGGGCGGCGAAGGCGAGCAGCAGCACATGCAGCAGGATCAGCATAAAGGCGCCGAAGCCCAACCGGCGGTGCAGCCGCCACATCCGGGGCAGGCCGCCGAAGCAGGCGTCCAGAAGGGGCAGGCGGACACTGAGGGCGGCGGTTACCAGCATCATGGCCAGCCCCAGTATGCCGCTGATCCGCCCCAGTGAGATCAGGGCTTGGCTCCACTCGGAGCTATAACCGTCCCGCAGTCGGGGCAGGGCGGCGATCAGGGGCAATAGTATCAGAGCGATGGCGAGAATTTCGCCGGGGGTAGGACGCTGGTGCATGCTCGGGATTTCCTGTCCGGTGGCGCGGCGGGCGCCCTAGGAAAACTACATATAACCATAGCAGCCGTATGGGATATGGGAGAGGATCGGCAAGCCTGATTGCTGGGCCCAGGCATTCCCCGGAAAGGCTACCTGTACTGCCTGTCCGGCGGAACACTAAAGGAATCAATACTAAATAGCTGTTCCGAATAGTAGATCAATCAAGACGGCGGGCGGCCACGATGTCGTCGGCATTGCTCCGAGTGCTGAGGAATGACGGCTTTGATACCTCTGTGTTTCCATTCCGTACGATCCCCTTTACTGCTTAAATCTTCCCTCCATATTGGTTTGGCCTATTTCAGAGATCCATGGATGGTAATCAATACCCTGTACTTTAGTGCAGGTTGCCGGATTTTATATTTTTAGTCGAGAATGATGGTGCCTGTTTTTATATTGATTATGCTTGTCTACAAGACGTATTTTCTATAAGAAGGACGGCGGCTGTTGATGGTTAATAAAGATTGAAAATTGAATAGGGTACAACATCAACTTCGGTGTCATCTATTATTATGCCACGATGGTATGGCTGTACTAATTGCTTTTTTGCCGTGATGTCGGAAGTAACCAGCGCAGGCATTAAAAATCATCACCCATTGGGTTTGATGACGATATTTCCGTTCCCAATCATGATCATTGTTGAGAGGGTATTCCATTGATTACTTTGAACAAGGCTTCTGACTTTCGGCAGAAAATCTACAATTCGACGGCTCTTGCTCATCTGGGGCCGGTGCTGGCATTTTCGGCCATAACAGCCGTTGGCCTGGGCGAGGCGCAGGCAGAGGTGATCTGCACCGTCAGCGGTAGCGGCGATAATGCCGTTACCGACTGTACCCTGGCCAAGGGAACGGATAGCTGGACGGAGGATCGTGCCATCAATGGTGCCCTGAATGTCGGCACCGTGAATGGCGAGCCTGCCGAGCTGTCGATCACCGGCGCAAAAATCTATAGCGCCAACGGCAATATCGGTGCCACCGGGGGGAATTCGTCCCGGGGCATGGTGCGGGTATCGGGTCCGGCGACGGAATGGAATATGGTCGGCACCGGTGTGAATGGCAGGCTCAATATCGGCAGCATATTTAACAGCGGCGACGGCACCCTTATTATCGAGGATGGCGGCAAGGTCAGCGCGGACTCGGTGGTTATCAGCCGGAATATCAATGTGGGAAATGGCAAGGGCCGCATCAGCGTATCCGGCGCGGGTAGTTCGCTGGTGGCCGGCGAAATCTCCGGTTTCAGCAATAGCGCGCCGATCGCTGCCAATCCGATCGCCGTCACCGAGGGCGGCCTTATCGCCACCGACACTGTTTCCCTTGGCGGGCAGGGCGGCAACCTGCTCGTCGATGGCGAAGGTTCTAAATGGCTGAATGCCGGCCATTTGAGAAACCGGAACGGTTTTACCGTATCCAATGGCGGCGAGGTACAGACCAAAACGCTGCTGCTTGATGATAGTCACACTACCATCACCGGCGAGGGCTCGCGGATCCTCGTGGAGGAAAGGACTGATCTGGATGGGGCCTTCGGCAGGGGCTATATCACCGTGACCGATGGTGGCCGTCTTGAAAGCCCTATCCTCGCGGTGTCGTCCCAGGGCGGCCTCAAGGTCGAGAATGGCGGCCGGGTCAATGCCGATAGCGCCGGAATCGGCATATCGGCCTACCTTGCTGTTGACGGTGAAGACTCGTTGCTCGATGTCTCGGGCAATTTCTCCAATACGGGCAGGGTGGTCCTCAGTGACGGCGGCCAGTTGCGGATAGGTGGTGCCTATAATATGCGCGGCTACCTGATTGTCGGCGGGGCGGGCAAGGACGAAAGGGGAGAGTTCAGGCTCAGCGACCCCACCGGCGCCGGTTTTATCAATGCCGATGCCGAGATTAACCTGGATCGGATAGGGAATATCTATTTTAATCACACCGACTCCGGTTATGAGTTCTCCAATACCATTGCCGGTGGCGGCCAGATTATCAGTATGTCCGGTGAAACCATTATCGACGGAGATCTGTCCGGCTATTACAGACGCAGTCAGCAGGCCGTGGTTGTCGACGGCCAGGATGCCAGGCTGGTACTTAAAAGCGATATGGACACCACTAATCTCAGCAACGAGAGTGGTAGAGAGACTACAAGCCCTGTTGAGGTAAGAAGCGGCACCCTGATTGTCGATGGCACCCTGGGGCGTATTTACGAAACCGAGGATCGTTATGAACCCGATAAAAAATACGCCAATTATTCGAATGAAATCAAAGTCTGGGGGGCGTCATCCAATAATCGGAGTGGGCGCGATCCAACCGCCTTTGGCCGGCTGGGTGGCTCCGGCACCGTGGGCTCCGTCGTGCTGGAAAGAAACGCCCGTATCGCGCCGGGCAATAATTCCGCCGGCACCCTCACCGTGATGGGCTCGCTTCGCTTTCACGACGGCTCTGTTTATGAGGCCGATATCCTGGGCAATGGGGTGGGCGACCGGATCGAGGTAAAGGATATCGGTCACGAGTCGGACCTGGATATCTTCGACAATGGCGGCAAGGTGTTTATCGCTCAGAATGTCAATGTCGAGGTGACGGCGCTGGATCCCGCCACTAGCTATCAGGACGGGCAGAGTTATACCATTCTTGTCGCCGAAAAGAGCATCAGCGGCGAGTTTGCCGATGCGGTGTCGAAGTCGGCCTTTCTTGAAACCACGCTGGTCCATAAGGAGAAAGAGGTCGATCTGACCATAGCGGTGAAGGGAGCCACCGATCCTACCGATCCGGTGGACCCGGTGGACCCGGTCGATCCGGTGGACCCGGTCGATCCGACAAACCCGCCGGATCCGAGCAATCCAGGTAACGGCGCGGGTTCACCCGGGGTTTTCGATCGTGTGGCCCAGAGTCGCAATCAGCAGCGCACCGCCCTGGCGCTGAACACCCTGGCCCAGAGCGGCGCCTCCCTGGCGCTTTACAACAAGCTGCTGATGCTGGATGCCGGCGAAGCCCGGGCTGCCTTCGAAACACTCTCGGGGGAGATACATGCTTCGGTGAAGTCGGGCCTGGTGGCACAAAGCCATTTTGTTCGTGACGCGGCCAATGACCGTTTGCGCTCGGCCTCGGTTGATGCCGAGGCGGCAGCCTCGGGCGGGGTCTACGCGGCGAGTTTCCCGGCGCTGGCTTTCGCATCCGGTGGCGCCGGGGGCTATGATTCGGCGGCGTCCAGACCGGCCGTCTGGGGGCAGATTTTCGGTGCCTGGAGCGATATCGACGGCACTGACAACACCGGCAAGCTCCGTCATTCTGCAGGCGGCTTCGTCACCGGGGTCGATACGGCGGTCGCCGATAACGGGCGGGTTGGCGCCATGGCCGGTTACAGCCGTTCCGACTTCAAGGTAGACTCGCGCGCCTCGTCGGCGGAGAGCGACAACTATCACCTGGGCCTTTACGGCGGCGCGCAATGGGGCCGGTTGTCGGTCCGATCCGGCCTTGGCTACAGCTGGCACCGGATAGATACCCGTCGTACCGTCGATTTTCCGGGTCAGCATGAGACCCTCAAGGCCGATTACAAGGCCGGCACCACCCAGGCCTTCGGTGAGGTGGGCTATCGGCTTGGCGATCGGAACGGCGTGATCGAACCCTTCGCCAATCTGGCCTACGTCAACCTCAGGACCCGTGGCTTTGCGGAGAATGGCGGTGCCACCGCGCTTTCAGGTGGCAGCGACACCATGGAAACCACCTTCTCGACCCTGGGGCTGCGTGCCGCGTCGGAGTTAACGGCCGGCGACAAGCCGGTGACGGCCAACGCGATGCTGGGGTGGCGCCACGCCTTTGGCGACACCACGCCGGAGTCGCGGCATGCCTTTGCCGGGAGTGAAGCGTTCACCGTTGAAGGGGCGCCGATCGACAAGGATTCGGCCGTGCTGCAGTTGGGGCTCGACATGAAACTGAGCGAGAGCGCAAAGCTCGGTGTTTCCTACAGCGGGGAATTCGGCTCGGACTCGGAGGCTCACGGGGTCGCGCTCGGCCTGAATGTTCGTTTCTGATACCAATACTGAGTGCAATTTCGATACTCAAGAACGCCTGTGCAGGGCTTGCCTGCACAGGCATGACGGTATTGCTAGCGAGAACTCCGGTGAGCCGAACATCAGGCTGAATAGCCGGATGGCGCTAACCCAGCCGCTGCAACCGGCGATAATGCTGTTTCAACTGCCGGTGGTTGCAGTTGACCAGTTTCCAGCGCTCGCAGCCGTTAAAGCGGGCATAGTCGGCCACGGCCTGTTCGAATGCGGCCAGGAAATCACTGTTCACACTGCCGGCGGCATCGCAAGCGGCGGGCTCCAGGGTTAAACGTTGCAGCAACAGGGTTTTACTTGCCCTGTCGGCTTTAACATCTGCTCTGCCAACAAAATCTTCAGCCCATAAAACCGCCAGGCTGTAATAACCATACTGGCGTTTTTCCGCGGGTACATATACTTCTATCTGGTAGTCAAAATCAAACCATTGTTTAACTCTGTCTCGCTGTATCAACAGGTTGTCAAATGGATTCAACAGCCAGACCTTGTTTTCTATTGCCCGTGGTACAGTCAGATCCACGGCAAAGTAATACGCCTTTTTCTGCCGGGTAAAACAGCCTATTTCTCCCTGCTCGTACATCTGTTGCAGCACGGGTTGCAGCAATGCTTTGCTGTTTTTGCGCAAATAACCTATTTGCGCGACAGAGCCAAAACCATGCGCCTGTAAAAAGCGGCTGATCAGATAACGGGCAAAAGCGCTATCGTCCGGCACGTCGCGGTTAACCCAGGCGGGCAGTACCCGGTTGGTCAAGTCATACACCTTCTGAAAATTATCACGGCGCTTCACCATCACATCGCCCTGCATAAACAGCTGCTCCAGCGCTTTTTTTGCCGGTTTCCAATCCCACCAACTGCCGCGACGGCCGCCATCATCGCTGAAATCACCGGCTTTTAGCGGGCCTTCGGCGGCAATGCGCGCCAGTACCTGTTGCATTACATCGCCATCCGGCTGATGCCAGTGTTTATCGCCCTGCTTTAGCTGTTGCTTGCGATACAGGCTGAAACGGTAATCGGCCATCGGCAGATAAGCAGCCGCGTGCGCCCAGTACTCAAACACCTCGGCCTGCTGTACTGCCTGCTGCAGCATGGCGGGCCGATAACCGCTCAGGCGGCTGTGCAGCACATGGTGGTGCGCCCGCTCCACCACATTGATTGAATCAATCTGTACATATCCCAGTTGCTGCACCAGGGCCGTCAGCGTGACCGGCGGTTGCAGCAGGCCCTGTTGCTGTAGGGCGATACGGTTCCACTCTTTTGCCGAAAAAGGACTGTTGTTCATGGGTTGTTATCGTCATCAGGAAATGTTGACTGGCTGTTCCGGATAGTAGAGCACTATCGGCAGCGACCGGCTACCACTAAGCGGATTTTGTGCGCCAGGAGGCAGTCCTGCTTGCCGGGACGAACGGTGTCAGGCGCTCACCGATGATATGGGCGGTTTGCCGGGCCCGCCCGGGCGGACTGCTGTCAATTGGCGACTCGGCGGGATTCACAAATGATGACAGTTTGTTCTTAACCGGTTGATGCATGATTTCCCTCCAGATTAAGCTGATGGCCGAAACGGCTCGGCAGGCTCAGCACTGCAAAAATGCGGCTTAAAGAGAGAACAGTCTTTGAGTGTTGTTAAGTTATTGCTTTCCCTGGGATAGCTGGCAGGACGATATGAGTCAGATATGACCGATCTGTCGCTTAATCGTGGTTCACTGGTGACTCATCGGCAGTACTACCGGGCACCGCCGCTACCTGAACAGCCAGCCGGATACCCGGCGTACCAGGCGGGGCATGATGAGGTAGATCACCAGGGCGACGATGATGGCGGCGGTAATGGCGTGTCGTACTCCCCACAGCCCCAGCAGCGGAACCTGGCTGAACAAGGGCGCCAGCACCGGCGGTACCAGCATGGTCAACACCCAGATCACCAGGGTGGTCAGCAGCCATTGTTTCCAGCGGGTCGGCTGCTTGATCGACGGATTCAGGGGCTGGAACCAGTTGTCGATTCCGGTGGAGATCTCAACATTCTCCGGCAGCTCCAGATGCTCCCGGGCCTGGGCGATCAGGGTGGCACGCTCCTGGGAACCCAGCCAGGCCTGTGCCTCTGCCTGGCTGGAAAATCGCACTGCTATATCGTACTGATTATGGCCGCCGACGGGTTTGAGGATGTTCACGCCCTGGTGCCCGGGAAACTGGGCGGCCACATCTATGGTTCTGGCCAGCCAGTGTTCGTACCATTCCATCGCGTCCTGGCGTACCCGGTGTTTGATCCGCACGGACACCCCGGTCGAGGTCGGTTTCTTGTGTTCTGTCATGATCGGCTCCTGTGGCGTTGCTGGCGATCGCTTCTCCCGGTCCGGTCGGGAGAGTCCGACCGGACCGGGATCCGGTTATTTACCCGATGTCAGGGTATTGTAGCTGGTGATCAGGTTGCGATAGTCGGGGATATGGTTGGAAAACAGGGTTCCCAGACCTTCGATATCGTTGCGCCAGTCCCGGTGCAGTTCGCAGGCCACGCCGAACCAGGTCATCAGTTGGGCGCCGGCGGCGGACATCCGATCCCAGGCGGAGTGACGGGTGAGCTCGTTGAAGGTGCCGGAGGCGTCGGTGACCACGAACACCTCGTAGCCTTCCTCCAGCGCCGACAGGGCGGGGAAGGCCACGCAGACCTCGGTGACCACGCCGGCGATGATCAGCTGCTTCTTGCCGGTGGCCTTGATGGCCGCGACGAAGTCTTCGTTGTCCCAGGCGTTGATTTGCCCCGGACGGGCGATATAGGGGGCATCGGGAAAGGCCTCCTTCAGCTCCGGCACCAGGGGACCGTTGGGCCCCTGCTCGAAGCTGGTGGTGAGAATGGTCGGCAACTGGAAATACTTGGCCAGGTCGGCCAGGGCCAGTACGTTGTTCTTGAATTTGTCCGGCTCGATGTCCCGTACCAGCGACAGCAGGCCGGCCTGGTGGTCGACCAGCAGCACGGCGGCATCGTTCTTGTCCAGACGGATATAGGGCTTGCCCATGGTATTACTCCTTGTTCAGGGTTGGTCATTGCTGAGGGTAAAAGGCGCCAGGCAGCGGGGCTGCGTCGGCACCCGGTTCAGCGCATCGCGGTGAAGCGACCGCTGTTGACATCGTCGATGGCCTGACGGATCTCGGCCTCGCTGTTCATGACGAAGGGACCATAGCCGACCACCGGCTCGTTCAGTGGCGCCCCACTCAGCAGCAGCAGGGTCGCCTCGCTGTTGGCCTCGATGGTGATCTGCTCGCCCTTGGGCTCGAACAGCACCAGTTGGGCCTCCCGTGTCAGGACGTCGCCGTTCACTTGCACAGTGCCGTTCAGTACCACCAGTGCCGTGGTCCAGCCGTCCGGCAGGCTGAACGCCTGGTAGCCGCCCTGGTGCAGGCGCAGATCCCACAGTTGCATGGGCGAAAAGGTGCGCGCCGGGCCCTGCCGGCCGGCGAAGTCGCCGGCGATCAGCCGCAACCGGCCGGCACCCTCGGCCAGTTCGAGCGAGGGAATCATTTCGCGGGTGATGGCCTGATAGCCGGGCGGGGTCATCTTGTCTTTGGCCGGCAGGTTGACCCACAGCTGCACCATCTCCAGGGTGCCGCCGCTGGCGGTAAACGCCTGTGAATGGAATTCCTCGTGCAGTATGCCGGCGCCCGCCGTCATCCATTGCACGTCGCCGGGGCCGATGACGCCGCCCTGGCCGGTGGAGTCGCGGTGCGCCACTTCACCCCGGTAGACGATGGTGACGGTCTCGAAGCCCCGATGCGGATGTTCGCCGACTCCCCTGGGCTGGCGGGCCGGTGGAAACTCGGCCGGCCCGGCATAGTCGAGCAACAGGAAGGGGCTGAGTTGTGCCCCATGGCTGTGATAGGAAAACAGCGATCGCACCGGGAAACCGTTACCTACCCAGTGGGGGCGGGGGGCGCTGTATATGCCTGTGACTCGTTTCATCTCGTGTGCTCCGGTTGGCGATGGGTTGAAATAAAGTCTAGTTGTGGGACGAAAATTGACTAGATGCTAAATTTGAGAGTCACTGTTCTGTGTATGGAACGATAAGGGCGACAGCGATGCAGGATCTCAACGATTTTTATTACTATGCGGCGGTGGTCGATCACGCCGGTTTTGCCCCGGCCGGCCGGGCGCTGGGGGTGCCCAAGTCGAAACTGAGCCGGCGTGTCGCCCAACTGGAAGAGCGGCTCGGCACAAGGTTGTTGCACCGTTCTACCCGGCACTTCTCGGTGACCGAGGTGGGGCGGACCTTCTATCATCATTGCAAGGCGATGTTGGTGGAAGCGGAAGCCGCTCAGGAGTCGGTGGCGCTGACCCGGGCCGAGCCCTGCGGCCTGGTTCGGCTGACCTGTCCCATCGCCATCCTCTACGCGCATGTGGCCGGCATGTTGGCGGATTTCATGATGCTCTATCCGCAGGTTCGCGTACACCTGGAGGCCACCAACCGCCGGGTCGACCCGGTGGGCGAGGCCATCGATGTGGCCATTCGCGTACGCCCGCCTCCTATCGAGAACAGTGACCTGGTGATGCGCACCTTTTCCGATCGGGCCCAGAGCCTGCTGGCCAGCCCCGTTTTGCTGGCGCGCTGCGGCACCCCCGGGGTGCCGGCCGAACTGGGTATCCTGCCCAGCCTGGCATTGAGTAATCCCCGGGAGTTATACGCCTGGGAGTTATGTGGCCCGGATGAGGCCAGGGCCCAGATCCGCCACCAGCCCCGGCTGGTGACCACCGACATGACGGCGTTGCGCGCCGCGGCGGTGGCCGGGGTGGGGGTGGTGCAACTGCCGGTAATGATGGTGGCCCGGGAGCTGGAAAATGGCGCCCTGGTACGGCTGTTGCCCCACTGGCAACCTCGGCGGGAAATCATACATGCGGTGTTTCCCTCGCGCCGGGGGGTGTTGCCCGCGGTCAGGGCCCTGCTCGATTACCTGGCCGAACGCTTCGCCGAGCTGGACGAGGATTAGCGGTTGTGGGAAGGAAAATAAAAAAGCCCGCGGCATGCCGCGGGCTGTGTCAGGGGCTGGTCCGGCTTAGCCGTTCAGGGCGGCCAGGTCCTGGTTGAGGGTCGCGCTGGGGCGCATCACCTTTTCTACCGCGGCCGGATCGACGTGGTAGTAGCCTTCCAGTCCGGCAGACTTGCCCTGGACCGCGTTCAGCTCTTCCAGGATCTTGGCCTCGTGCTCGGCCAGGGCCTTGGCCAGGGGCGCGAAGTGTGCGGCCAGTTCGGCGTCCTCGGTCTGGGCGGACAGTTGCTGGGCCCAGTACAGGCCGAGGTAGAAGTGGCTGCCACGGTTGTCCAGCTCACCGGCCCGGCGGGACGGCGACTTGCCGTTGTCCAGCAGCAGCTCGGTGGCCTTGTCCAGGGTTTTGGCCAGGATCTTGGCGCGTTCGTTGCCTTCCTTGATGCCCAGCTCTTCCAGCGACACAGCCAGGGCCAGGAATTCACCCAGGGAATCCCAACGCAGGTGGTTTTCTTCCATCAACTGCTGCACGTGCTTGGGCGCGGAGCCGCCGGCACCGGTTTCGTACATGCCGCCGCCGGCCAGCATGGGCACAATGGACAGCATCTTGGCGGAGGTGCCCAGTTCCATGATGGGGAACAGGTCGGTCAGGTAGTCGCGCAGCACGTTGCCGGTGACGGAGATGGTGTCCTGGCCGCGTTTCATGCGCTCCATGGAGAAGCGGATGGCTTCGTTGTAGGACATCAGGCGAATGTCCAGGCCGCTCAAGTCGTGCTCCTGCAGGTAGGCTTCCACTTTCTTGCGCAGTTCGTTGTCGTGGGCACGCTCTTCGTCCAGCCAGAACACGGCCGGGGTGGCGGAGTTGCGGGCGCGGGTCACGGCCAGCTTGACCCAGTCACGGATGGCGGCGTCCTTGGTCTGGCAGGCGCGCCAGATGTCGCCCTTCTCCACGTCGTGCTGCATCAGCACCTGGCCGTTTTCGTCCACCACGCGCATGGTGCCGTCTTCGGTCAGCTCGAAGGTCTTGTCGTGGGAGCCGTATTCCTCGGCCTTCATCGCCATCAGGCCCACGTTGGGTACGGTACCCATGGTGCGGGGATCGAAGGCGCCGTTGGTCTTGCAGAAGTTGATCACTTCCTGGTAGATGCGGGCGTAGGTGCTCTCGGGCATCACCGCCTTGGTGTCTTTCTGCTTGCCGTCGCGGCCCCACATCTGGCCGGAGTTGCGGATCATCGCCGGCATGGAGGCGTCCACGATCACGTCGCTCGGCACGTGCAGGTTGGTGATACCCTTGACGGAGTCCACCATCGCCATTTCCGGGCGGTGCTCGTAGCAGTCGTGGATGGCCTGCTCGATTTCGTCCTGGGTGGACTGGGGCAGGGTCTTGATCTTCTCCAGCACGCTGTTCATGCCGTTGTTGGGGTTGACGCCCAGTTCGTCGAACAGCTCACCGTATTTTTCGAATACTTCCCGGTAGAACACCTTGACCGCGTGGCCGAACACGATGGGGTGGGACACCTTCATCATGGTGGCCTTGACGTGCAGTGACCACATCACGCCGCTTTCCTTGCAGTCCTGCAGGGTGCCTTCAAAGAAGTCACGCAGCGCCTTGCTGCTCATGAACATGCTGTCCAGCACTTCGCCCTGCTGCAGCGGCAATGCCTTCTTCAGCTCGACCTGGCCGGCCTTGTTCACGAACTCGATGCGCACGGTCTGGGCCTGGCCCATGGTCACGGACTGTTCGCTGGAGAAGAAATCGCCGCCGTCCATGTAGTCGGCGTGGGAGCGGGAGGCCTTGCTCCAGGCGCCCATGGAGTGGGGGTATTTGCGGGCGAAGGCTTTCACCGCGGCCGGGGCGCGACGGTCGGAGTTGCCCTGGCGCAGCACCGGGTTGACCGCGCTGCCGAGGATTTTGGAGTAGCTTTCCCGGATGGCTTTTTCTTTGTCGGTTTTCGCCTCTTCCGGAAAATCGGGAATGTTATAGCCCTGGGCCTGCAGCTCGGCAATACAGGCGCGCAGCTGGGGCACGGAGGCGCTGATGTTCGGCAGCTTGATGATGTTGGCGTGCGGGTTATGGGTCAGCTCGCCCAGTTCGGCCAGGCCGTCGGCCACGCGCTGTTCTTCGCTCAGGTACTCGGGGAAGGCGGCCAGGACGCGGGCGGCCAGAGAGATATCGCTGAGAGTAACCTTGATGCCGGCGGCGCTGGTGAAGGTACGCACTATGGGCAACAAGGAGTAGGTTGCCAGTGCCGGGGCTTCGTCGGTCAAGGTATAAACTATGGTCGATTCTTTCGTTGTCATTATTTCGCTATTTCCCTGCTTGATAGATGGGGGATCAACGGCTCGGCGTGGCGTTCACTTGTGGTGGATGCCGGCCGCCGGCCAACGCCGCTGGATTGAATTTCCGGCAGGCATTGTATGACGTTCGCGCACAAGACTTAAGGGGGTTACGCGAATTCTGTCGACTTGTTCGACTAATTGGCGGTGGCTTAAGCAAATTCAGGGCATTTTTATGCGGAGTTTGTGTGGGTATTGCCGCCGCAGCAGGTTCAGGCAGCGGTATCGTGAACCGCCAGGCAGGCCCGATCCCGCCCTTCGGCCTTGGCTTGATATAGGGCGGCATCTGCCCGCTGAACCAGGGTTTCGACGCTGTCGGTCGGGGTGGCGGTGCTGACGCCGGCGCTCACCGTGACCCTGCTGCTGCCGGGAAAGGCATGGCCACGGGCTGCGGTCAGCAGCCGCCCGGTCAGCTCCAGGGCCTGGTCGGCATCGGTTTCCGGGCAGAGCAGCATGAACTCCTCGCCCCCCCAACGGCACAGGCTGTCGGCTTCCCGCAGGTTATGCTGCAGCAGGAGGCTGAAGTCCACCAACACCTTGTCGCCGGTCAGGTGGCCCTGTTCGTCGTTGATGTGCTTGAAGTGGTCCAGGTCGAGCATGATCACCGCCAGTGGTCGCTGGTAGCGCTGGGCCAGATTCAGCTCCTTGTGGAAGATGCCGTTGAGGGCGTGGCGGTTGGGCAGCCCGGTGAGTTGATCCGTTTGTGCCAGTATCTTCAACCGCCGGTTGAGGCCGTTCAGCCGACGCATCCAGAACAGGCTGGTGGCGAGCACGGCGGTCAGGGTGGCTCCCAGGGCGTAGACCAGGGTGTAATCGGTCACCACCTGCGACACCATGTTCATGGCGGTGTGCCGCCCCATGATCTGTTGGCGCTGTTCGGGCGTCAGGGTAGCAATGCCTTTGTCGAGGATATCGCGCAGGGTCTGCTCCGACTTGAGTACCCCCATGCGCAGCCGGTTGTCGTAGCCCGGGATCTGGCCGGACACCTTGAGGTTGAACCAGCCTTCGTTCTTGATGGTATGGGCCGCCATGATCAGTGAGCGCAGGGTCATGTCCACCTTGCGCTCCGACACCAGCCGCAGCGCTTCGCTTTCCGAGTCGGTATAGACGATCTCGATATGGGGGAAGTCGCGGGCGAAAAACTCGGCCATGGCGGTGCCGTAGGGCAGGGCGATGGTCTTGCCGGTGAGCGCGGACACGTCCGAGATAAAGGGATGTTCCTCCCGGGTGATCAGCACGTTCGGATCTTCCAGCAGGGGCGCGGTAAAGATCAGCCACTGCTCCCGTTCCGGGGTCTGATTGAGAAAACTCAGGGCCATGCAGTCGCCGGCCCGGGAGGCGATCAGGCTTTCTTCCCAGGTGGCGGTGGGGTGCAGCTGTACCTGCAGCCCGGTGTTGGCTGCGGCTATGGCGATCAGATCGGCGGCGATGCCCACATGCTGGCCGTGCTTGTCGATGGCCTCAAAAGGCCACCAGTCCGGATCCACGCACAGGGAGATGCTGGGGTGGGCATTGATATAGGCGCGTTCGGACGCGCTCAGCGCTGCCGGGGGGGCGTTTGCCAGCACGGGCATGGTCAGACCACAAAACAGGATGAGGCTCCAAAAGAAACCAATTCTGAGGTGTTTTTTTCGGCGACCAGCGGTGATTGGGGTTGAGTCCATCCTTGTCCTCAAAAATCAGCGACTTTTGTCATCATCCTCGTTTCGGTGCCGAAGGGCAATGCTTTCATGGTCCGGCCGGGTGCCAAGCCTGGAAACTGGTATCCCGCTCACTGATGTGGGGCACGGTGATTCACTGCCTCGGTAGCGACCGGGCCACTCCGGCAGCGAGCTGGCGGCCGGGTCCGCCATCAGCTCGGGGGCGACAGTTGCGCCTCGCTGACGGCCACGGCGTCGTGACCGTGCAGGCTCTCCAGATGGCGGACTTCTATCCTGAAGGCGCAGGGGTCCGTCAACTGGCTTATGGCCAGGTGCAGGCGGCGAGCGGCATCTTCGCAGAACATCAGGTTCTGGCCATTGGCCAGGGCGAAAGCTTGTTCGTCCTGGCGTTTGACCAGGCTCTGTACCGGGGTGCCGAGGGCGGCTTCCGCCTGTTCGAGCAGGTCCAGCCAGGGAAACCGCGGGCGGTGGGGCCGCAGTTGCAGGTGGATGCGGGCCAGGCTGCGCTGGGCATGGGGGGTGGCCGGCATGCCCGCCGGGCTGGCCAGCCACCGGGCCACCTCGTCCCGGGACGGGGACGCGGATTTGAAGGTAGCGAGGAAGTGCTGCTGGGCCAGTTCGCGGCTCAGGGCTGCCGAGCAGGGACAGGTTGATGAATAGGCGATTTCCATTCCCAGGGCCAGGTGATAACCGCTTTCGTCCAGCCCGGCTTCTATCCAGAAGGGGTAGGCCTTGTAACCGGCGGCGTTACTGACCAAGGCCGGGCGCTCCAGCAGCAACTCGCCCCTGAGCTGTAAGCAGATGGCGCAGGACAGGCCCGCCTGGCTGTCAAGCGCGCACTCCAGCAGTTGCCGTACCGCACCCGGGGACAATTCTTCATGGCTCAGGCGGGGCAGGGCCTGATAGAGGCGGGACATATGAATGCCCCTGGCATCGGGGTTGTCCAGGCTGACGCCGATATCGGCCCGGGTGGCGATGCCCTGGCCGAGGATGCGCACGGGCAGGGCAATGTTGCTCATGCCGACGTGGCTGAGCGGGAGGGCGTGCGTGCTATGGCCCGACTGGGGATCGGAAAGCCGCTGTTCAGGGGATGCTGTGGTCATGGTAAGGCCCGACAAAGTGTTATTGTTATAACATAACACTTTATTGCGGTGTCTTCATCTATGCCGATATCCTCCCGGCGAGAAGGTATTGCGCTCCGTCGTGGATGCATCCTCCAACATCAGGGTAGCGGTGGCGCCTGCAGGGGGGCGCCGTCGTACCCCTGCACCACACCGAAGCGCGCAGTGCCCGCATTCCAGTCGGCCAGGGCCCGGGCGATGTCGTCTTTGCTGTGGCCGACGAAGTTCCACCAGATGTAGATGTCTTCCTCCAGCGGCTCTCCGCCCACCAGCAGCACCCGGGTGCCGGAAGACAGGGTCAGTGTGACCTGGTCCCGGTGCAGGCCGAGATAGGCCAGCTCGTTTTCCGCAAAGCCGTCTTCCCCAAGCGTCAGACTGCCTTCCAGTACGAACAGGCCGTATTCGAACTCCGGCTGCAGGGGGAGGGTCAGTTGCGCCTGCCGGGGAGCGTACAGATCCATCCCCAGCAGCGCGGAAAAGGTCAGGGTTGGCGCCTTGTGGCTCAGGTAGTCGCCCACCAGCAGGGTGAAATCGACGCCGCCTTGCGACCAGGTGGGCAATGTGGGGTAGTGGTCGAAACGAGGGGGAGTGTCCTTGTCGGCTTCCGGCAGGGCAATCCACAGCTGGGCGGCGTGCAGCCGGCCCTGGCCGGGCAGTGATTCCTCGGTGTGGGCGATGCCGCGCCCGGCGGTCATCAGATTGACCTGGCCGGGACGGATCACCTGCTGATAGCCCAGGCTGTCCCGGTGCAGCACCTCGCCTTCCAGCATCCAGGTAAAGGTTTGCAGGCCGATATGGGGATGGGGACCCACCCGCATGCCGGGCTCCCCGGGGGCGAAGTCGGCGGGGCCGGCGTGATCGAGGAAGCACCAGGCACCGATCAACCGCCGCTGGCGCACGGGAAGCACCCGGGCTACGGGGATGCCGCCCACGTCGGCGAGACGGGGGCTGAGACGCTGGACCTGATGTTGCCCGTCAACCAGCGGGCACTCGCGGGACGATCCGAAACTCGCCGACCATTGGGTATTACTCATAAGACCTCCAAAGGATGGTGCACTGCTTGATAAGGTTAGTCCCTTGTCGGGCCCATGACCGATTATGGCCACGCCGGCGGCGGTTATTCCTGTTCCTCGAAAAACCGCCGATACATTTTTCTGGCGGCGCTGCGCGCCTCGTCGTTGCAGCCCACGGCCAGGCCCGCGAGCAGGGTGATCAGCACGGATTTGCCCGGGTGCTGCTTTATCAGCTTACCGAGCTCCGGGCTGACCAGGGTCGCCAGCAGGTTTTCCAGGTCATCGATGCTCTGCGGTTTCTTCGGAGGCGCCGCCGGCGCCGCCCTGCTCCTGGTGGTGACGATCCGGGTCACCAGGATCACCAGCAAGGCCGTGAGGGCATACATGCTGGCGGTGATCAGGGCGGCGATATTCGCCGGGTAGTGGTCGAGCAGGGTGAAGTAGATGGCAAATCCGGCGAACCCAAGTGAAAGCATTCCCAATAAAAACGCGATGATCAGCGCCGCGGTATTGATCTTTACTCTTGAACGCCAGCCCATGCGGCCTCCTGTTATCCGGTATCAAGGTCTGCTCGGTGGTCAGCGATCCAGGAGTTTCCCCAGCAGCAGGCCGACACCGAAGGCCACGGCCATGCTGGTATAGGGGTGGCTTTCCACTTCCTGTTGGGCCTTGCAGAGGGATTGCTTGAGGTGCTGCTGGGCCTGCTCCGCCGTCGCCTTGACGTTTTCCTGGCCTTCTTTGGCGTAATTGGCAGTCATTCCCTTCAGGATGCTGGTCAGTTCGGCAAAATCTTTGCGCAATGCATCCAGTTGCTCTTGCAGCTCTTGTTGATTGTTCTGTGCTGTGGCCATGAGACTCTCCTTAAGAACATGTCAGATCGGTAAGCTGGCTGTGGGTCGGGCCGGTTTGCCCGGCCGGTGAGGTAATGTTCAATCCTGCCCCGGATGGCATTACCAACATTTTCATCCACGAGTTAGTCTGGCCGCTATTCTCACAGACTGCAACCGGGCCGGCGGCGGACGTTTTCCTGGCCACCCTCCCTGCCGCCGATTTTACGGGAGTCCGAGACAACAGGGCGCGCCTCCGCCGACGTGGAGAGCGCTTCCGGCATGCGCGGGAGCGGCAGCGTCAATAAATTCCCAGGCCCTCCAGCCAGCTGACCACGGCGGCGGCCAGTTCCCGTGGCTGTTCCAGAGGAATCATGTGGCCACCGTCATCAAACAACTGAAGTGAAGCGTCGGGAATGGCTCTGACCAACTCGTTCGCTTCCTCGATGGAACGCAGGGTATCGTGGGGACTTGCCACCACCAGGGTCGGACAAGAGATTGAATCGGCTGGAACATCGGCCCCGCGCAGCGCGGATTGCACGGCCTGGGCGCCGTACCCCAAGCGGTTGCCCATGGCTTTGATGCGGGCGATAAGGCTTGCATCAGAGGAGTGACGTGGATGCAGCGATCGGGCGATGGCGCCGGCACTCAGGCCGTTGAAGGTCGCCGGGGACAGGGCTTGTACGGCCTGCATCTTCGACTTTGCCTGCTGCTGCGTGTCCTCTCGCAGGGAGCTGGCGATGACCGCCAGTGCACTCACCCGTTCCGAGTAGTCAGCCGCCAGTTGCCGGGCAATGTAACCGCCGAGGGAGAAGCCGACCAGCACGAAGCGGCCGGGCGAGTTCCTCATGCTTTGCTTTCTCCAGGGGCAGAGATAGCGGCGAAGGCCATTATTCATCCGCTACCGGATGAGCGCGGTTGGAACGCTGTTGTTCCAAAATGAAAAGGGGATAGTGGCTTTGCCGTTAAAATGAAACCGGCGCCCTGGGGCGCCGGTTTTGCGTGGCGAGGCCTGTCAGGCCCTGCTGGTTGAGGTCTCGGTGGCGGTGCCGCCGTCGCGGCGCGGGAAGCGGATTTCCTCTTCCTTCTCGCCGGAATGGGGGTCGTTGAAGCGGGCCACGTCCATGGCGCCTTCGCTCTTGCCCACGATGCAGGTCACTACCGAGTCGCCGGTGATGTTGACCGCGGTGCGGATCATGTCGAGCAGGCGATCGACACCGATGATCAGGGCGATGCCTTCCACCGGCAGGCCGACCTGGTTCAGTACCATGGCCAGCATGATCAGGCCCACGCCGGGCACGCCGGCGGTACCGACGGAGGCCAGGGTAGCGGTCATGATCACCATCAGGTAGTCGCCGAAGGTCAGGTCGATGTTGAAGGCCTGGGCGATAAAGGCGGTGGCCACCCCCTGCATGATGGCGGTGCCGTCCATGTTGATGGTGGCGCCCAGGGGCACGGTGAAGGAGGCAACCCGGTTTTCCACCCCCATGCGGCGGGTGGTGGTCTCCATGGTCACCGGTATGGTGGCGTTGGAAGAGGCGGTGGAAAAGGCGAACATGATGGCGTCTTCCATCTTCTTCAGGAAGGTCAGCGGGCTCAGGCCGGTAAAGGTCTTGAGCATCAGGCCGTAGGTCACCAGGGCGTGCAGCACCAGGGTGCCGGCCACCACCAGGAAGTATTCGCCCAGATTGATGATGGCGTCCAGCCCCAGGGTGGTGAACAGCTGGGCCATCAGGCAGAACACGCCGTAGGGGGCGATGTTCATCAGCAGGGTCACCAGCTTCATGATCACTTCGTTCACGTCGGTGAAGAAGGCGGCGATACGCTCGCCCGGCTTGCCCGCCAGGCTGATGGCGATGCCGAACAGCACCGCAAACACGATGATCTGCAGGGTGTTGCCCTGGGCCATGGAATTGATGGGGTTGGTGGGGAACATGCCGATGAACACCTCACCCAGGGACGGGGCTTCCCGGGCGGCAAAGGTGCTGGTGGTGGTCAGATCCACGCCCTGGCCCGGCTGGAACAGGGTGCCCATCAGCAGCGCCAGGGAGATGGCGATGGCGGTGGTGGCCAGGTAGAAGGCCAGGGTTTTTCCGCCCAGGCGACCCAGGGTGGACAAATCCTTCAGCGAGCTGGTGCCGCACACCAGGGACACGAAGATCAGGGGCACCACCAGCATGCTCAAGCTGGCGATAAAGATTTTGCCGCCCACATGAAGCAGGCCGTTGATCAGGTAGTCGTGCACCAGGGCGACGTCCGCCAGCAGGGTGCGGAAGATAAAGCCGGCCAGTATGCCCAGGCTCATGCCTAGCAGAACGCGGCTGGTGAGGGACAGTCTTTTCTTGTCGGTTGTCATCAGGTGGATTCTCCATATCCGATGTGGAAGAGCAAAACGGCATCCTCGTACGATGCCTGAACTGAGGCCGCCATGGCCGGAAAGCCCGGAGGCGGGCGGTCAGTACCGCGTCTCAGGTATGAGCAAGTAAGATGCCAAGTTTTGTTTTTATGTTTAACTATCTGTTGCCAAAGGATTAAATTACTGGAGGCTGGCGGTGGCACCGGCAGGGAAGGGGTATAGCCAGGGTTATGAGCTACCAGGGGTTTTTATCAAATCCTTTTTTATCAATGAGATAATGTTCATTCCCTGGTTATAACCTTAACCCTGGTTATAGGGGTTTGAGCGGGTCAGCCCTCCCCGCCGCTTTTCTTCAGTCGTTTACTCAGGGCCGGCTGGGAGATGCCGAGCAACCGGGCGGCCAAAGACTGGTTGCCCTGGGCCCGGCGCATGGCCTCGGCCACCAGCAGTTCGCCCGCCTGCTGCAGGGTGGGCAGAGTGTCGAACTGGCCGAACAGGGGTTGATCCGGCTCGTCCTGCTGTGTCGGGCCGTCCTGGCCCAGGGCCTGGCGGAAGACTTCCATCGACAGCATATGGCTGCGGTGCCGGCTCATGGCGTCGAACACCAGGGCGCGCAGCTCGCGCACATTGCCGGGAAACTCGTAGTTGGCGAGCAGTACCGGCAGCTCCTTGGGCAGGGTCGGCACCGCCTTGCCCAGCTCTTCGGCCGCTTCGGCCAGGAAGTGGGCCAGCAGCAGGGGCAGATCGCCCCTGCGCCGGCGCAGGGGCGGTATCTCCACCTGGTGGATGCGCAGGCGGTAGTAGAGGTCCTTGCGAAAGCCGCCGTCCTGCTGCTTCCTGGCCAGATCCTGATGGGTGGCCACCACGATGCGGGCCCGAAGCCGCTTGGGCCTGTCGCTGCCGAGGGGATAATACTCGCTCTCCTGCAGCAGGCGCAGCAGCTTGACCTGGGAGGCCTGGCTGAGATCGCCGATCTCATCCAGGAAGAGGGTACCGCCGGCGGCCTGCTCGATCATGCCGGCCCGGGCCCGATCGGCGCCGGTAAAGGCGCCGCGGTGGTGGCCGAACAGGGTATCGGCGAAGACGTTGTCGTCCAGTCCGGCCACGTTGACGCTGACCATGGGTCCTTCGGCACCGCCGAGGCGGTGGATGGCCCGGGCGATCAGTTCCTTGCCCACCCCGCTCTCGCCGCAGATCAGCACCGGCTGACGGCTGGCGGAGATGGCCTCCAGGTACTGGAACACGGATCTCATGCTCTTGTCCTGGGTGACGATGTCGGCGAATACCTCGGGCTTTTCCAGGGTGTCGGTGAGGAAGCGGCGGCGCATCTCCTGGTTTTCCTGGCTCATCTCCTGGGTCTGGATGGCGCGGCGAATGCCGCCGATCAGCCGGTCTTCCTCCATGGTTTTGACGAAGTAGTCGTAGGCGCCGAGACGGATGCAGTTCACCGCCGTTTCCAGCTGGTTCAGGCCGCTGATGATGATGGCGCCGATGTCGGGATGCTCCTCCTTGATGCGTGCGAGCAGTTCCTCGCCGGACAGGTGCGGCATGGTCAGGTCGAGCAGCACCAGGCCAATGGGCTCGCGGGCGATGGTGGCCATCACCTCGCGGCTGTCGGTACAGCGGTAAAGGTGGTTGATGCCCTGGCGCTCCAGGGCGATGCTCAGGCTGCGCAGGAAGGGGGCTTCGTCGTCCACCAGCAGCACCCCGAAGCTGGGATAGCGGTTATTGGTGATCACTCTGGTTTCCTTTAAGCGCGGGCAGGGTGAGGATGGCGGTGGTGCCCTGGCCGGGGGTGGAGTCGTATTCCAGCCGGCCGCCGTGCTCCTGCACTATGCCGGAGGACACGGCCAGGCCCAGGCCGATGCCGCCCTGCTCGCGTTTGGTGGTGAAAAAGGGATCCCGCAGTCGGGACAGGTGTTCCGGCGCTATGCCCCGGCCCTGGTCGCGGACTTCCAGGCTGAGTTCATGGGAGCCGGCCCGGTAGCGGGTGCTCACCCTGATGCCCTGCTCGGGACTGGTGAGCGCCTGGCAGGCGTTGACGATCAGGTTGATCACCACCTGCTCGATGCGTTGGCCGTTGCCCCGAAAGGGCGGAAGCCGCTCGTCGTAACTCACCTCGAAGCGGTGGCAGGCCTGGCGGATGCTGGTGTCCGTCAGGCGGATGGCGGTGGCCACCACCCGGTTGAGATCCACGGTTTCGTTGAGCTCGCTCGGTCCCTGGCGGGCGAAGTCGCGCAGGTCGTCCACGATGCGGCGGATGCGGTCGGCGCTGGTGAGCATGTCGTCCAGCATGGCCGGGATCTCGTCGCGCATGCGGCTGTAGGGCAGGCCGCCCAGATAGAAGTCGCCGTGCCGGTGGTAGCGTTCCTCCAGGATCTCCTCGGCATCCTGGTAGGCCTCCTTCAACACCGGCAGGTTGAGTAACAGCAGGCCGCTGGGGTTATTGATCTCGTGAGCCACCCCCGACACCAGGATGCCGAGGGAAGCCATCTTGTCGGCCTGCAACAACTGCTGCTGCTGACGTTCCAGCGCCTGGCTGCGGCGGTCCACCTCCCGGCGCAGCGTCCGGTTCCAAGCCATGATGGCGCCCAGCACCAATAGCAGCAGCAGCGAGACCAGGGCGGCGCCCAGGCCGATTTTCTTCCAGGGCAGGCCCGGGCTTTCCAGCGGACCCAGCCACTTGTCGTAGAGGGCCTGCTGACGGCCGGTGTTCTTGAGGATGGCCAGCCCCTCGCTGAAGCGGGCCAGCAGCGCCTCGTTGCCCCGGTTCACCACGTAGCCGTAGCGATGGGGCGGGAAGGGGTGGCCCACCGGCGCCAGGTTGGACAGTTCCAGCTCCCGGCCGAGATAGAGGCCGGGCAGGTTGGCCACCAGGGCGAAGTCGTGCTGGCCGGAAGCCAGTAGCCGCAGGGCGTTGGAATGGGTGTCGACCGGCACGGCCAGGGCATTGGGGGCCAGTCGGTTGAGTTGCTCGTGCATGATGCTGTCCCGCTGCACTATCACCTCCCGGCCGGCCAGATCGGCCAGGGTGATCTCCGCGGCTTCGCCCTTGCGGGCGAACAGGGAGTGGTTGATCAGCGCGTGGGGCGGGGAGAAGGCGAACCAGCGGGCCCGTTCCGGGGAGAAGACGGCGCCCTGCAGCACGTCCAGCTCGCCGTCGAGCAGGCGCCGGCGCATCTGTGGCCAGTGGCCGAGCTCGATCTCCACCTTCATGCCCATCACCTCGGCGATGGCCAGGGTCAGCTCGGTGTTGTAACCGTCGGGCTCCCCCTGCTCGTTGAGGAACTCGTAGGGGGGATAGTTGAGGTCGCCGCCCACCCGGATCACGCCATCCTGGGCGCCGGTCTGCCAGGCCGTTCCCAGCCAGAGCAGGACCAGCCCGGCCAGCCACCGACCAGGGCCCGGCCGGGTACCCGTTGTCCGTTTGCCGTGTTCAAGGCCCATCACGTTCATGCCATCCGCCTGATTACGCAAAGGCGGCAGTATACCATCACTCATGCGGGACGTTAGCAGGCGCTCAATCGCTGCCTTTGCCCGGCTGGGGAATTTCCTCCACTTCCACTATCTTGGAACGGCTCATCACCACCTTCCAGCGCTGGATCACCGGTGGCTGCTGGCCCTGCACTTCGCGGGTGACCAGGTTGATGAGGTAGCGTTTCTCCACCGGCTGGCGGTTAACCTGGTTGTCCTTGAGCTGGTAGACGTGGTGGGAGCCCTTTTCCATCAGCCGGGCCAGCAGGGCCAGATCCAACTGCAGGCTTTCCCGGGTCTGCTCGTAGCCGCTCAGGAAGCGGGTCGGCAGCATGCGCGAGTGGCTGCCGTAGTGCATGATCACCTCTTCCCGCTGGCTGACATTAGCCCGCCGGGCGGCCTTGATGGCGGCATCCAGACGGGAAGGCGACTGGTAGTCGAACCATTCCAGCTGGCGGCCGACCAACTGGTTGCTGTGCACGTCGAAGTACTGCCGCCGCCACTTGGGCCGGCCTTTGCGCAGCCAGCGCCACAGGGTGTTGCGCAGATCGTCTTTGAAGATCTCCCGCAGGGCGTAGAGCAGGGCCAGGGCGAAGATCACCATCAGCGAGATGCCGCCCAGGGTCTCGCGCACCTCGAAGGCGGCGAGCGACACCGTGGTCATCACCACGGCGGTGACCCCGGCCTTGAGCAGCTTCTGTTCGCCGCCGCCCAGCTCCCGGGTCTTTTCCTTGAGGGTCACCGGGTATTCGATAAGCCTTCGCAGCAGCCGCATCTTGTTGGAGATGCGCGACAGCGCCTCGCTGCTGTGGCTGGAGTTGTACTGTCGGGATTCCCGGTACTGCCGCTCGGCGCCGCAGGCATCCAGCAGCCGGGGCTTGAGCAGTTTGTAGTCGTCGTGGCGAGGCAGATGGGCCACCAGCGACAGCAGCCGCTGCTCGGTGAACCAGGACAGGTAGTTGTCTATATTGGCGTAATACTTGAGCAGGGTCTCGTCCGTCGGCACGTTGCGGCGCAGCCGCTTGAGGATGTCCTCGGCCAGGGTGATGACTTCCTCCACTTCTTCCCGGCCGGCCGCGTCCTTGCTGTTGCGCAGTTCGTGGCAGGACTGCTCCAGGCCGACCACGTACTGGTAGGCATAGAGGCTGAGGCTGAGCCGGTACTGCTCGGTGGTGAGCTTGCCCCTGCGGGCCAGGCGGCTGTGCACCAGGGGCAGGTGCTGGCGGTCGCTGAAGTAGGTACGCTTGACGTGGATGGCGCCGTGATAGAACTCCTCTTCCGGCACCACATGGCTGTTGAGCCCGAGCTCGCCGGGAATGAAGAGGTAGAGATCCAGCTTGTGCTCGGTGGCCTCCCGCAGGATACGGGATATCTTCAGGGAAAAGCCGTCTTTGCGCTCAACGGTGATCACGGGAAAGGGCTACCAAAAAAGACAAGTAATGACAGTATGTTAACTGATTTCAGCGGGAACTGCCCAAGGGAACGGAAGGGGATGTTACGGCAATGGGCCCGCCGGGGCCCATGCTCCAGGCTAAGGACTGTTCAGTTCAGCTTGCTGCCGCAGCCGCGATAGTCCTGGCCGTCCAGGGTGACCACGACCCGGTAGGGGAACTCCTCGCCGCTCATATCGTCCTGGCAGCCTTCCTGGCTGACGCTGACCTCGAGCCGGTGATCGGCGCTGGCCGCCCGGTAACCGGCGTCGTCGTCCAGGGTTTCCGGATTGGGCAGTACCAGCTGGTGTTCGCCGTAATTGTAGCTGAAGCGGATCTGCTGACCGGTGCTTACTTCCAGCAACCAGCCGGGCTCGTTGCCGGTGGCCCGCAGGGTTACGCCGCGCAGGCGGGCCTCTTCCCGCAGGCCGGCGGCTCTGTCTTCGACGCAATCGCTGTAGCTTTGCTCACCGACTTCCAGCAGGGCGGTGTTGCCTTTGCTCCAGACCAGGGCATGCTCGTTCTCGAAACGGGCGCCACTGGCAGAGATCACCTGGGGCAGCTCCTGGTAGGGCAACTCGAAGCTGTCCGGCAGCCAGAGGCCGAGCCGGCCGTCATGATATTGGGCCACGAATTCGAAGGGCTCGCCCTGTTCCGGGGTGCAGCGGTACACCACCGTGGTGGGGCCGGCCGGCGCTGCCCGAACCTGTTCCAGCCGGATCTCGATGTTGTCGCTCGGCTGGCCTTGGGTCAGCACCCCGTAGTGCTCGGCCGTGGTCCAGAGCAGCGTGCCCTGACCGTCCCGGATCTCGCCGCGCACCGCGTAGCGGTGGCGCTGGTCGATGGCCTCGGGATCGTAGTTCAGGCTGAAGGGCAGCGGCACCTGCCGGCCTTCGGTATCGAAGTTCTGCTCCGCCAGGGTCTCGGCGGGGGCATCGGCCAGGCTCACATCCTGCAGTGCCACCGTCACCCGGGCGTCGTCCGGCAGGGCGATACGTGGCAGATAGCCGAGGCTGCCGGACAGGGTGGCTTGCTCGGAGGAAGTCTGCTCATCGGAGCAGGCGCTCAGGGTAAAGGCAAACAGCAGCGCCAAGGGCGCCAGGCGTAAGGTGTTCATATGATGTTCCCGTGTTGAAAAAAGGACGCTTTCCTGCCGGACCTTGGCGGTGGGCAAGTCCCTTCCCTGGGCGTCGCGGATGTTCTTGACCGTTAAAATCTAGTCCCAAACAGGCCCCGTTGTCCATGGTCACGACAGCGCTAAGCTCCAGGGCGGTGCCGGCGAAGGGCCGTAACCGCCAACTTCTGACCCGCCGGGCCTACAGCTGCTGGCGTTGCCGCTCGCTGAGATAGCGCATCCGGTACAGCTGCCAGTCGCCATCGGCCTGGCGGCACATGCCGTAGCGGAAGCTGGCCGGCAGGGCGGGCCAGTCGTAGCGCAGATCGCTGAACCAGACACAGCGCTCGTGCAGGTCTTGCTCCAGCCGGTACAGATAGGGATAGCGAGCGAAGTCGCGAAAGGGCCGAAAATCCGGGTGCCGCCATACCTGCTCCACTGCCTCCTGCCAGATCGGGTCTGGGCTGCCCAGGCCATAGGGCTGCCACTGGGCCCAGAGTCCGGCCTGGTAGCCCTGCTGCCAGCCGGGATAGCCCAGCCAGGACGAAAACCGGCTGGCGATGGGGTCCGGTGCCAGCCGCAGGTAGAGCAACCGTTGGCGTTGGGGATCGATCAACTGCCAGTGCAGGGGAGAAAAAGGCTGGGGAATGGCCACGGAGGTGCCTCCCTGGTACAGGGCCAGTTGCTTCAGGCCGAGCAGCAGGCCCAGGTAGAGGAGCGGCGGCAGCAGGACGAGCCGTCGCCCCGGGCGCCGGTACAGCACCGCCAGGCAGAAGGCCAGCAGCAGGGTAAAATAGCCGTCGACCACGAACAGCAGGTCGGCGCTGAAGCGGGTTGTGCTCAGCGGATAGAACAGTTGGGTGCCGTAGCCGGTGAGGGCGTCGAGCAGATCGTGGGAGAGGACGCCGACCAGGCTCAGCAGGAACAGCCAGCGGCCCCGGGCGCGCAGGGTGGGGTGAACCATCAAGGCCAGGGCCAGCAGGCCGGCCCAGAGCGGGGCCAGCAGCAGGGAATGGGTCGGCCCCTGGTGCCAGTAGGCGAGGAACTCCAGCGGCCACCAGGGGAAGAGCAGGTAGTCGATGTCGGGGAAGAGGCCGCCCAGGGCGCCGACCCCCAGCCGCTGGCCTCGCTTTAGGGGGCAGTGGCGCGGTGAGGGCAGCTGCGCCAGGGTGGCGCCGAGCAGGGCATGGGTCAGGCCGTCCATAGCCGCTCAGCACCGGGGGCAGGCCCGGGTCGCCCTGTCCAGCAGGCCGCGCAGCAGGGTGCGGGTGGTGTTGAGGTGGTCGCTGCCGTCCACCAGGAAGCTGGCCACGGCGGTGAGGTAGATGGAGGTGAGGGTGAGCTCTCCCAGGATGCGGCCGACGCCGGTCGGTCGCCACCGGGCGGCCTCGACGAACCACTGCACGGTGCGGCTGACTCGGGTGATGCCGTGGGCCTGCAGGTGGAAATGGCCCGGCTCCAGTTTGTAGGCCAGCATTTCCCGTACCAGACGCCGGTAGGGGGCCAGGTATTCCAGCCAGGCCATGATGCGGATCAGCAGGCGTTCCGCCAGGGCTTCATCCTCGTCCGGGGGCAGGCCCAGCATGGCGGCGTCGGCCCGGTCGAACAGGGCCTCGGCCATATCGTCCTTGGAGCGGAAATGGCGGGCGATATCGGCCAGGGTCAGCTCCCGCGCCTCGGCCAGATCCTGCAGGCTGAAGGCTTCCCAGGAGCTGTGCAGGGCAAGGTGGAGGGCGGCGTCGAGAATGGCGTCGTGCTCGGTGGAAGTGTGCAACATCGTGGCGTCCGGCTGTACGGTGGATGACTCTCAGTATAGCCGGGCCCCTTCGACTACAGTGCCAGGGCCAGCCCCGGCATTTCCCTGACTTCGGCGGTGGCCAACGGCTTGAGCTCCCGGTGACGGCCGAGGGGCAGCCCCAGGGCCCGGGTCAGCAGTATCTGCAGGGTATCGCCATGGCTCACCAGCAGCAGGGTCTGGTCATGGTACTGCCGTTCCAGCCGCTCGATTAGCCGCCAGCCGCGTTCGGCCACCTGGGTCAGGCTCTCGACCCCGGCGTAATGGTGATCCGGGCTCAGCTCGTCCTGTTGCCACACGTCCGGATAGCGCAGGTCCGGGCCGCCGTCCAGCTCGCCGAAGAAGCGCTCGCGCAGGGCGATGTCCTCGCCCAGGGGGCAGAGAAAGCGGGCGGCGGCCAGCTCGGCTGTTTCCCTGGCCCGGGCGAAGGGCGAACTGACGATGCGATCCGGCCGGGCGAAGGGCCAGTTCGCCAGGGTGCAGGCCACCTGCGCCTGTCCCTGGGGGGAGAGGCCGTAGCCGGCCTCGCCCTGCCTGGGATGGCTGATGATGAGGCGGGCCTGATTGGCCAGGCTGTGGCCGTGGCGCAGCACCAGGTAACGATTGTTCAGCGTCATTACAGCAACCTCTTGCGTACCTGTACCACCAGCCACTCGGCCAGCAGCACCACCACCAGTATGCTCAGCAGCACCGTCGCCACCCGTTCCCACATGAACAGGTTCATGGCGTCGCTCAGCACCACCCCTATGCCGCCGGCACCCACCAGCCCCAGCACCGCCGACTCGCGCACGTTAATGTCCCAGCGGAACAGCACTATGCTGAAGAAGGCCGGCATCACCTGGGGCCAGTAGCCCTTGAGCAGCACACTGGCGGTGGAGGCGCCGGTGGCGCGCAGTGCCTCGATGGAACCCATGTTGATTTCCTCGATGGCTTCCGCCAGCAGCTTGCCGACGAAGCCCACCGAGCGTAAGGCCACCGCCAGCACCCCGGCGATCACCCCGGGGCCGAACACCGCCACGAACAGCAGCGCCCACACCAGGGAGTTGACCGAGCGGGAACTGACCAGGAAGAAGCGGGCCAGCCAGTTCAGCCAGGGCGAGGCGACCACGTTGCCGGCGTTGAGCAGTGCCAGCGGCACCGCCAGCAGCAGGCACAGCAGGGTGCCCAGGGTGGCGATGTGCAGGGTTTCCATCAGGGCGCCATGGATGGTCGCCGGGTAGGCGGCCCATTCCAGCGGCCACATGCGGGCGAACATGTCCGCCATTTGCTGAGGGGCATCGAACAGGAACTCGGGGATCACTTCCACGGTGCGTACCGAGATCACGAAGGCGGAGACGATCACCAGGTAAACCAGGTAGCGGCTCAGGCGCTGCAGCGGGGTGAAACGCTGCCAGTGACGCTGGGGTTGGGACATGGGTGGTTGCTCCATCAACTGGGTGTGGCTGCTCATTGGAATATCCTCCGTGCCGCGTTGGACAAGGCCTCGCCCACCAGGATCAGGGCGATGATGGTCAGCAGGATGGCGGTAACGAAGTCGTAGTCGAAGCGCTGGAAGGCGGCGAACAGGGTACCGCCCAGGCCGCCGGCGCCCACCAGGCCGACCATGGTGGAGTTGCGCAGGTTGGAGTCGAGCTGGTAGGTGGAAAAACCGATAAAGCGGGAGAACACCTGGGGCAGCACCGCGAACAGGATAACGCTGACGAAGCCGGCGCCGGTGGCGCGGATGGCCTCTACCTGCTTGAGCGAGATTTCCTCTATGGCCTCGGCGAACAGCTTGGCGATAAAGCCCACCGAAGCCACCACCAGGGTAAGGATGCCGGCCAGGGCACCGAAGCCCACCGCCTTGACGAAAAGGATGGCGATGATCACCGGATGGAAGGTTCGGCACACGGCGATCAGTACCCGCGCCGGCGAGGTCACCAGGGTGGGCATCAGGTTGCGGGCGGCGAGCAGGCCCACGAACAGGGAAATGAAAATGCCGACCACGCTGGCGATCACCGCGATTTGCAGGCTTTCGATCAGATCGTGCAGCAGGATTTCCCAGCGATCGAAGTTGGGCGGGAACATCCGGCCCAGCAGGCGGCTGCCGTGGCCCAGGCCGTCGACGAAACGAGCCCAGTTGAGATCCATGGCGCCGAAGCCGTAAATCACGTAGGCGGCGACCGCCAGCCAGGCCAGGCGGATGGTCCAGCTTTGCTGGAAGGGATTGGGTCGGTTTACACCAGCCATGATTCACCCCCGTAGATCTGCTTGAGATGGGCGTCGGTGATGCCGGCGGGCTCGCCGTCGTACACCACCTGGCCGCCGCTCATGCCGATCATGCGCCGGGCGAAGCGCTGGGCCAGTTTGACGTCGTGGATATTGACCAGGGTGGGAATGCCCTGGCTGGCGGCCAGGGTGTCCATCAGTTCCATGATCTCCACCGCCGTCTTGGGATCCAGCGACGAGGTGGGCTCGTCCGCCAGCAGGATATAGGGGTTCTGCATCAGGGCACGGGCGATGCCCACCCGCTGGCGCTGGCCGCCGGACAGGCTGTCGGCCCGCTGCATGGCGAAGTCGACCAGGCCCACTTTTTCCAGCAGCTCGAAGGCCCGATCCAGATCCTCCCGGGCGAAGTTCCTGCGCCAGGCCTGCCAGGCGGACATGTAGCCGAGCCGGCCGGTGAGCACGTTTTCCAGCACCGTCAGCCGCTCCACCAGGTTGTATTCCTGGAACACCATGCCGATGTGGCGGCGCAGCCGGCGCAGTTCCTTGCCCTTGGCCGCCGCCAGATCCGCCTGCTGGAACAGGATCTGGCCCTGGCTGGGGGTGATCAGCCGGTTGATGCAGCGCAGCAGGGTGCTCTTGCCGGTGCCGGAGGGACCGATGATGGCGATGATGCCGGGTTCGGTGATGTCGATGTCGATCTGGCGCAGTATCGGCTTGCCCGGGGTATAGGCGTGGCTGAGCTGCTTGATTTGCAGATAGGAGGTGGTCATCTCGTTCTTCCTTGCTGATTATCGGGTTATTCGGGCAATGGCGATCCGCAGGCTGTGCCCGCAGGCACAGCCGTGGTGATGTCACTATGGGTTAAACGGGATGGCGGTTACTGCTGGGCCTGTTGCGCCAAGGCTTCGGCCCGCTGCTTGGCGGCGTCGGCGGCTTCTTTTTCCGCCAGCTGTTGCAGGCCGTTCTTGGTATAGGCGGTGCCGGTGGCGTGGGCGATGTCGCGGATGATCTGCCAGTCTTCCTTGTAGGTGATGGGATAGAAGCGATCGGCGCCGCCGAAGGTCTCCTGCATCTCCGCCGGGAAGCGGTAGCTGTCGAAGGCGTCCTTAATATTGGCCACCAGATCCGGGTGCAGATCGTGGGCATAGCCGAAGGCGGAGGTAGGGAAACGGGCACTGGTGTAGATGGTGCGGAAGTCCTCGCCCTTGACCCGGCCGGCTTCGACCATGCGGTCGTAGACGTCGGAGGCCACGGGGGCGGCGTCGTAGTCGCCGGACAGCACGCCCATCACCGACTGGTCATGCTTGCCGGAGTAGACCACCTTGTAGTCTTCGTCCGGCGTCAGGCCGATCAGTGGAAACAGGGCACGGGGCGCCAGGTTGCCGGAGTTGGAGGACACGGCGGTGTGGGCCACCGTTTTGCCCTTTACGTCGTCCATGGTCTGGATGTCGCTGTCGGCGCGCACCAGCATCACCAGGTTGTAGCCCTGGAAGGCCGCTTCGGTACCCTTGACGGCGATGGGCACGTAACCGGCCAGGTTGACCGCGTAGCCGGTGGGGCCGGTGGAGAAGCCGGCGATATGCAGCCGACCGGAGCGCATGGCCTCGACCTGGGCCGAGTTGGAGTGCACCGAGTAGTAGATCACCTTCTTGCCGGTTTTTTCCGCCAGGTAGTTCTGGAAGTCGGCGAAGGCGTCGCGGTAAACGGCGGGATCCTCCACCGGGGTATAGGTGAACACCAGGGTGCCCGGATCCTTCCACTGCTTGGGATCGGCGGGGGTGTCGGCCACCATGTCGCCGTTGCTGTCGCAGTACATGTCGTCGAGCACGCCGCGGGGGCAGTCCTGGGCCTGGGCGGCGACGCCGAAGCCGAGCAGGGCAGAGGCCAGCAGGCCGGTAATCAGGTTTTTGGTCATGGTTTTCGTCCTTATCTTGTCGGTTATTCCGTATGGGCGGTGCCCGATGTTGCCTTTTTCTTGAGGCAATATGGATGCCAATATTTTTAATCTTTTATTTTCAATGTTTTAACTTTTTCGTCTTGATTTGATAACCGGCTTTGGGACAGCCCTGTCCCGCCGTTTTTGTTAAAAAGGGACAGGGTTGTCCCTTGCTATTTGTTGACAGGGCGCTCTGTTCTTTCAATGAAGCACTCTGTTACCCCTTCTAGGCATCGCCGTGGTCTGATGGTCGTGCCCCACAGGCGTGGGGGCAAAGGGTGCTATTCCTCCGACCCGCCGCGCCATGGGCGGCGCGGCGGAGCCCCCAGGGAGGGGGTTGCGGTGTGTTGGCGGAATAGTGCGCTTTGGCCGAGTAGTCAAAGACTCTAAACCGGCGCTGACTGATACCGCTGCTGTTTTACTTCGCCTGCTGTTTCAAAAAGGCGACGGCCTTGTCGGGAAAGTCGGTAAAGACCCCGTCCACCCTGGCCTGGTTGTAGAAGACGTCGAGCAACTGCTCGAAGCTTTCGGCGTAGGCGGGCAGCCGACCCTCATCCAGGCGCAGGGTGTAGGGGTGCACCTCCAGCCCGGCTGCCTGGGCCCGAGCCGCCAGGCCGGTCAGCTCTATGTTGCCGGGGGTGGAGCCGTCGGCCACCACCATCGGCATCCAGGGGCCGACGCCGTCCGCGTGCCGGGCCAGGGTGGCCATGGCGTCGGGTTCGAACATCCAGTCGTAGTCATAGGGAACCCAGCGCCCCTGGGCGTCCTGCTCGAAGGTTTCGCCCCAGTCGGTGTGGGCCAGCAGCATCACCAGCTTGATGTCCATGCCGAATTCCGGCAGCAACTGCTCCTTGATACGCTTGAGCTCGTTGTAGTCGAAGGTCTGCAGGTAGACCTTGCTGTCCCGCCCGGTGTAGCCGTAGCGTTTGAGTACCTCCAGGGTGGCACCGGCGATGTCCTTGCCGTGCTGGTGATGCAGCCAGGGTGCCTTGATCTCCGGATAGATGCCGATGTCGTAGCCCAGGCTCTTGTTCAGGCCCTGGATCAGCTCGATTTCCTCCTCGAAGGTGGGAATGCGAAAGCTGGACTGCCACAGGGGAAAGCGCCCGGGGTAGACGGCGCTTTGCTTGCCCTCTTCGTCCTGGTTGAATACCTCGGTGGCCCGCAGCTGGCGAATTTCGTCCAGGGTGAAGTCGATGGCGTAGTAGCGGCCGTCTTCCCGGGCGCGGCCGGGGAAGCGTTCGGCCACGTCGCTGACCCTGTCCAGGTAGTGATCGTGCAGCACCACCAGGCGGTCATCCTTGGTCATCACCAGATCCTGCTCGAGGTAATGGGGTTTCATGGCGTAGGCCAGGGCCTTGGCCGCCAGAGTGTGCTCCGGCAGGTAGCCGGAGGCGCCCCGGTGAGCCACGACTATCTGTTCGGCCTGCAGCCAGGGGGAGCACAGCAGGGTGGTGGCCAGCAGGCCGCTCAGCGCGGTTTTGGTCATGATGTCAGTCCTTCATCGTTAATTGAGTCCATAGGTGAATGCCCGTTTGGGCCAACTTCCTATGGCAAAATCGATGCCATTATTTTTTATCTTTATATTTCATGTTGTTATGAAGTTATGATGACGAGCGAGGAGGACTTTGGGACAGGGCTGTCCCAAAGTCCGGGGAGGTTCAGCCGCGGTAGTCCCATTTGTCCAATTGGTACTTTTTCATCTTGCGGTAGAGGGTCTTGCGAGTCAGGTTGAGGTGTTCGGCGGCCTTGTTGAGCTGGCCTTCGTGGCGGCGCAGGCTGTCCATAATAAGCCGGCGCTCGTAGCCTTCGAGCTGCCGTTCGAAGTCGGCACCGCCTTCGGCGGGGGGCTCGGGCTGGTCCAGGTTCAGTCCCTCGCCGGCCACGCCCAGCACGAAACGCTCGGCCACGTTGCGCAGCTCGCGCACGTTGCCGGGCCAGTCATGCCGCTCCAGGCGGGCGAGCTGGCTGGGCCTGAGGCCGGGCAGGGGGCGCTGATACTTGTCCGCCGCCTGCCGGGCGTGGAACTGGAACAGCTCGGCCAGATCTTCCTTGCGTTCGCGCAGGGGGGGCAGGTGCAGGCAGGCCACGTTGAGCCGGTAGTAGAGATCGGCGCGAAAGCGACCCTGCTCGCTGAGCTCGGCCAGATCCGCCTTGCTGGCGGCGATCACGGTGATCCTGACCGGTATGGGTGTGGTGCCGCCGACCCGTTCTATGGTCCTCTCCTGCAGCACCCGCAGCAGGCGGATCTGTGCCGCCAGGGGCATGCTCTCGATCTCGTCCAGGAACAGGGTGCCGTAGTGGGCTACCTCTATCTTGCCGATGTGGCGGCGCTGGGCGCCGGTAAAGGCGCCGGCCTCGTGGCCGAACAGCTCGCTCTCCAGCAGGTGCTCGGGCATGGCGCCGCAGTTGATGGCCACGAAGCGCTTGTCCCGCCGGGGGCTGGCATCGTGCAGGGCGCGGGCCGCCACGTCCTTGCCGGTACCGGTTTCACCGTAGATCAGGGTATCGACGTGGGCGGCGGCCAGTACCCGGATCTGTTCCCGCACGCGTTGCATGGGGGCGGACTGGCCGAGCAAGGTGCGTGCCAGGGCATCTTCGCCGTCGTGCGGGGGCTGCCGGTGCAGGCTCAGGCGGCGCTGCTCCATGGCCTGGTGCAGCCGTTCCAGCAACGCCTCGGGCTGCAGGGGTTTTTCCAGGAAGTCGTAGGCGCCTTCCTTCATCGCCTGGATCGCCATGGGAATGTCGCCGTGGCCGCTCATCAGGATCACCGGCAGTTCCCTGTCCCTGGCCTGCACCAGTTGCAGCAAGGCCAGGCCGTCCAGTTCCGGCATGCGCACGTCGGTGAGCAGCACCGCCTCGCGCCCCGGCTTCAGCTCGGCCAGGGCCCGGCGGGGATCGGCGAAGGCACAGACCTTGAAGCCTTCGAGTTCCAGCATTTCGGTCAGGCTGTCCCTGACCATGGCTTCGTCGTCGATCAGCAGTATTTCCATGGTTATGCCCTGTTGAAACGCAGGTTGAAGGTGGTGCCCCGGCCGGGGGTGGAGCTCAGGCGAATTTGGCCGCCCAGGTCCTGCATGATGTTGTAGCTGATGGCCAGGCCCAGCCCCAGGCCTTTGCCCGGGGCCTTGGTGGTGTAGTAAGGATCGAAAATTTGCTCCATCTGCTCGGGGGGAATTCCGCAGCCGTTGTCCTCCAGGCAGAGTTGTACCTGATCCTGGTACTGCCGCCAGTGGATGTGCACCCTGGGCGAGGACCGCCCCTCCAGTGCATCCAGCGCGTTGCCGAGCAGGTTGACCAGCACCTGCTCCAGCCGGATGGCTTCGGCCTGTACCTGCGCCTCGGGATCCCCCTCGATGCGCAGCGCTACCCCGCGCCACCTGGGCTGTAGCAGTTCGACCGCCGCTTCCACCACCGCCGCCAGAGCCACCGGCGACAGCCGGCTGTCGGCCTTGCGGGCGAAACTGCGCAGGTGGCGGGTAATGGTACCGGCCTTGTCCAGCAAATGGCGCAGCTTGCCCAGGCCCTGTTCGACCTTGTCCGCTTCGTTGCGGGCCAGGTAGCGGCCCACCGAATGCAACTGGGTACTCATGGCGTTGAGCGGCTGGTTGATCTCGTGGGTGATGGCCACGCTGAGCTGGCCCAGGGCGGCGAGCTTGCCGGCCTGGATCAGTTCTTCCTGGGTCAGGCGCAACTGGCGCTCGGCATGGAGCCTGTCTTCGATTTCGCGGGCCAGGCGTTGGCGGGCCCGCTCCGCCCGCAGGGCGGTCAGCTGGAAGTGGCGCAGATCCCGGGCCATGCCGGTCACCTCATCCCGGCCGCGGATGCGGATGGGAGTATCCAGCCGGCCGCTGGCGATGGCCCTCATGTTGTGCTGCAGCCGGGCGATCCGGGCCAGTACATTGCGGCTGACATAGAGCCAGGAGATGCCGGCCACCAGCACCAGGCTGAGCAGGGACAGCAGCAGGGTGGCATGGCTGGCCCGGGCCACGGTATGGGCGGACTGGGCGATATCGGTATCCACCTGGCGGTTGGCGGTCTCGCTGTAGTGGGCTATCTGGGTAGCGAGCTGGCGTACGTGGCGCTGGCTGTTGGTCACCAGGAACTGTTCCTGGTAGCGCAGATCCAGCTCTTCGTTCTTCAGCCGGAACAGCGGGCCGTCCCGGGACACCAGGTTCAATAGCAGCTCCAGTGACTGGCGTCCGGGCTCTGGCAGGGGGAGGGTCTGCTGGCTGAGTCGATCGGCCATCTCCTCCAGTCGCAGGAAGGTGTAGTCCAGTTCATTGAAACTGGTGTCGTTGGCGATTTTTTCCGCCAGGGCGGCGAGGTAGTTGATGGTTTGCAGCATGATGGCCAGCTCGGGCTCGGAAGACCGGGCCTGCAGGGCCTGCAGGGCGTCGCTGGCCTGGAGGTAGAGCGGATACAGCAATTGGCGCCGCTGCTGGCTTTCCCAGGCCAGCTGTTCCCGACGGATCACGGTGGCGTCGAGCAGTTCGACGCTGTTGCGGATCTGATCGGTGATCTCGATAAAGTAGCGGTTGTAGTCCGGCAGGTGGCGCATCCAGTCTTCCATGCTGTTCAGTGCCAGATCCAGGCCCTGGCGGGCTCGCTCCCGCTCGGTGCGGGACTCGGCGCTGACCAGTTGCGGTACCATGGCCACCACCTGTCGGCTCTGGTCGTTGAGTCGGGACGCGGCGTAGAGCACCCCTATACTGGTTTCCCGCAGTTGCTGCAGCCGGGCCTCCAGTTCGCTGCTGCTGCGATAGGAGAGTCCCGCCGCCAGCAGGGTGATGGCGGCCAGCAGCAGAAACGCCAGAACAAGCCGGCCGCCGATACCAAGCCTGAAAGGATACACAGCTCCACCTGTTCGGATAAATGGTTACTTGATGTTGAACTATTGTTATAACGCCAGGGTGATGGTCGGACCAATAGCGGGGCGGGCAAAGCGGGAGCTCGCTCACGCCCTTAATAAAAAAACCCCGCTATCGAAGCGGGGCGGAAAAGGCTAACGGAGCCTGAAAGGTCATTGCTGGGTGCTGCTCAGGGTCTTGCCTTGCTCGGTCCAGAACTTTTTGGCACCGTCGTGCAACGGGGTCACGATACCCAGGATACCGTCTTCCATGGTCATGGCTTCGGCGGCCTGGGAGACGGAGTACATGAACTGCAGGCCTTCCTCGGAGTAGATCTCTTTCAGGCTGTTGTACACCATCTCTTCGGACAGGTGACGGCCGGCTACCCAGAGGGCGGAGTCCTGGATGGTGACCACGTCGTAGTCCACGCCCGGGTAGGTACCGGAGGGAATGGTGACGGCGGCATAGTAGGGATGATCGCTGAACAGTGTGCCTTTTTCGGCGGCCTCGTTCACCTGCAGCAGGCGTACCTTGTTGCTGGAGGCGGCCTGGATGACCGAGGCGTTGGGGAAGCCGGCGAATACCCAGAGGGCGTCAATCTGGCGATCCCCCAGGGCGGAGGCGCCCTGGTTGTAGCCGATGTACTGAGGCGTGATCTTGTCCCACAGGCCGACACCCTCGAAGAAACGCTGGGCGGAGGCTGCGGCACCGGAGCCGGCCGGGCCTACGGCCACGCTCTTGCCGGCCAGTTGGGCCACGTCGGTGATGCCGGATCCGTCCAGCACAATCAGGTGGGCCGGGGCGCCGTACAGATAGGAAATGGCCTGGGCGTTGCGGTACTGGCGGGTGTCGTTGGTCAGCTTGCCCTGCAAGCCCAGGAACATGTCGCCGGAGTAGACGATGCCGAAATCGGCGTCACGGGAATTGACCCGGCGCAGGTTTTCCACCGAGCCGGCGGACGCCATGTTGGATACTTCCACCCCTTCCATGGCGCGCGACATCCGGGTGGCGATACCGTTGGAGAAGTACTGGAAGGTACCGCCGTCGGGGCCGCCGGAGAAGGCCAGGCGTTCGGTCTGGGCCTGGGCGGTGGCGTTCATGCCAAAGGCCGCCACGGCGGCGATGGTCAGGGAGGCTAGCGCCTTGGAAGGTTTGAACAGTTGCTTCAACATCATGGTGGTTTCCTCTTTGTTATGGTTTCTCGCGGTCTTCCTTCGAGAAGGGGGAGCGGACCGGTCAGCCGCGCTCGGGTACAGTTAATACGGGAATCATGGACTTGCGGATCAGCCGCTCGGTGGTGGAGCCGACCAGCAGCTTTTCCACTCCGCTGCGGCCGTGGGTACCCATCACGATAAGGTTGGCGCCAAGAGCCTCGGCCTGGGCGAGGATCTCCTCGGCGGCGGGGCCGATCACCACGTCCGTGGTCAGTTCGCCTTCGAAATTGCCGAAGAAGCGCTGTGCGAAACCGTGCATGTCGGTTATTGCCTGGGTCTTGATCTCCCGGGCAAGCTCTTCCATCAGGCCACCGGGAATGCCGCGCCATTGCCGGTCGTGCAGTTCGGTGATCACGTGCAGCAGATGCAGGCGGGCACCATGTAGCCGGGTCAGTTGGCTGGCCAGCTCGGCCGCATGGGCCGAGCCTTCGGAGAAGTCGGTGGCGTAGACGATTAACTGGATTTGGGTCATGGTGACGTCCTCAACTGGCGTTGGAGTGGTTGACTTTGGCCGCCGGGGCGGTGCTGCCTTCCCGCTGCAGCCACCACACCAGGGCAACCACCAGCAGGCCGGCGGCATCGGACCAGAGGGTCGGCCAGTACAGCAGCAGGGTACCGGCCCCCAGCAGCAGCCATTCGACCAGCCTGGTGCGGCGACGCAGGTAACCCATGGCGAAGGCGCCGAAGGCGATGGTACCCAGGGTGGCGGAAACGAAGGCCACGATGATTTCCATCAGGGTGCCGTCCAGCAGGATGGCGGGCACATAGGCGAACAGCAGCGGCATCACGTACAGCATCTTGGCGAACTTGAACGAGGTCCAGCCCGTCTTCCAGGGATCCGAGCCGGCGATGGCGGCGCCGGCGTAGGCGGCCACGCACACCGGCGGGGTGATGTTGGAGTCCTGGGACAGCCAGTACACGATCATGTGGGCGGCGATGGCGGCCACGCCGAATTCGCCCAGGGCGGGCACCGCCAGCACGGCGACGATCAGGTAGGCGGCGGTCACCGGCACGCCCATGCCCAGCACCAGGGAGGCGATGGCCACCAGCACCATGGCCAGCAGCAGGCTGTCGCCGGCCATGGAGATGATGAGATCGGAGAACTTGAGGCCCATGCCGGTGAGCGAGATGGTGCCGACGATGACGCCGATCACCCCTATGGTGGCGCCGACGATCAGGGTGTTGCGCGCGCCGGTCTGGATGGCTTCCCAGATCTCCCTGGGGCCCATGCGGGTTTCCTTGTGGACCCAGCTCACCGCGATACAGGACAGGGTGGCCCAGAAGGCGGAGTTGCCGGCGGAGCGGCCGCTGAGCAGCAGCACCGTGATGATCACCAGGGGCAGGGCGTAGTACCAGCCGGCCTTGAACACCGTCTTCCAGTGGGGAATTTCTTCGCCCTGGATACCCACCAGGCCGTGTTTTTTGGCTTCGAAGTGCACCATGCAGTACACCGCCAGGAAGTAGAGGATGGCGGGCCCGATGGACAATATCATGATGGTGGAGTAGGGGGTGCCGGTGAGTTCGGCCATCAGGAAACCGCCTGCGCCCATGATGGGGGGCAGGAACATGCCGCCGATGGAGGCGGCGGGCTCGATGGCGCCGGCCACATGGGGCTTGAAGCCGGCCCGCTTCATCATGGGGATGGTGAAGGCGCCGGAGGAAACGGTGTTGGCGATGGCGGAGCCGGACACGGAGCCGAACAGGGCGGAGGAAATTACCGCCACCTTGGCCGGACCGCCGGTGGAGCGGCCGGCCAGGGCCAGGGGCAGGTCGATGAAGAACTTGCCGGCACCGGACTTCTGCAGGAAGGCCCCGAAGAAGATGAACAGGATCACATAGGTGGCCAGCACGCTGGCCATGACCCCGAACACCCCGTTGGTGGTGAGGAAGAGGGCGGTAGCCAGGCGCTCGAAGCGGAAGCCCCGGTGGGCGAACAGCTCCGGCAGGTAGGGTCCGAACAGGGCGAAGCAGATCATGGCTACCCCGATCAGGGTGATGGACCAGCCCAGTACCCGGCGGCATATTTCCAGCGACAGCAGCAGGCCGACGATGCTGATCAGCATGTCCACCTCGTTCTCTGCCCCGGCCCGGTAGTTGAGCGCCTCGAACTGGCTGATCCAGTAGATGACGGTACCGGCCACCATCAGCGCCAGGATCACATCGCTGGCGGTGGGACTGTTGTGGTTGCGCCGGTTCAGCCACTGATCCAGTGGCAGCAGCACGGCGGCGAAGGGCAACACCAGCCACAGGCCGTAGTGCAGCTTGCCCAGATCCTGATTGATGGCCATGGCGAGGCCGTCATACTCCCAGGTTTCCCGGAACATCGTTACCTGCTGGTAGAAGGCGGTAGGCGAGTCGAAGATAAAGAAGCAACTGACCAGCACCGACAGCAGGGTGGCCGCGATGAGCGACAAGCCGCCGTGGGCGGTGCGGCTGCCGGCGGGGTAGAGCAGGAATACCAGGACGAAGGTAATCAGCACGTACACGCCCAGATGGTACTGAGTGCTGAGGGCCGCCACCCCGGCACCATAGAAATAGATGGCGACCATCACCGCGGCCAGGGCGGCCACCAGCCAGGCCCAGGGCCCGGTGAGCTTGCGCTCGGTCTTGGCGTCTTTCTCCATCAGCTCCTTGAGCTTCTTGCGCTCCTCGGGGCTGAGGCTGTCGAGCTGTTGTTCGGCGTTTGACATCGTTAACCTCTGTTTTTGCTCCGGCCGTGGTGGGCCGGTCGGCTTTCCCTGCCACTGTTCACTCCGTGTAGTCGGAAGGTGATCAAGTTGGCGTTACTGTTAAAGTTTAGTTTGCAAAAAGGAGGCCATATTTAACCTTTGTGCCTTTATTTACTGCCAAATGGTTACATCAGGGCGGCTGACCGTAATGGCCGGCTAACTTTTATCCTGTTCTCCGGATCTGAATGGGTGGAAATCCACCATTTTCCGCTTTTCCATGGGTGGTTTCCCCTCCATCCACTGGCAACAGGATAGTAGAGTGAAGAGCGCTTCGCCCTGAGGGCGGGAAAAAGAGGGGGGAGCGGGGATGGTGCAGGCCGTATGCGGGTGGGAGAGGGACGAAGTGGAGGGTGGCGTAGGAGCCATGGGGGGAATTCCGCCCATTGACTCCCGGTGACGGTCGAGCTTGGTGCTCGATCAGCCCTGTTCGGCCTTATAGTCGTTCTTGTCCAGGCCGTGTTTCTTCATCTTGTCGTACAGGGTCTTGCGCGGTAGCCGCAGGCTTTCCAGGGTGTCCTTGATGGAGCCGCCGTGGCGGGCCAGTTCGGCCTGGATCAGGGTTTTCTCGAAGTGGTCGACCCGGGCCGCCAGCCCCAGGGCGGTGGGCTCCTGGTCGAGGATGGGTCTGTCGTCGAAGTCGAAGGTGCAGGCTTCGCCCAGCAGCACGTAGCGCTCCGCCAGGTTGCGCAACTCGCGCACGTTGCCCGGCCAGTCATGGCTCATCAGGCTGTGGACCCGTTCCGCCGACAGCGGCGGTATTTCCCGTTCGTACAGGGCGGAGGCGAGCAGGGCGAAGTGCTGGAACAGCATGGGAATGTCCTGGGCCCGGGCGCGCAGGGGCGGGATGTCGATGCGCACCACGTTCAGCCGGTAATAGAGATCTTCGCGGAACTCCCCGGCTTCCGCCTGGGCCTTGAGGTCCGCCTTGGTGGCGGCGATGATGCGCAGATCCAAAGGGATCAGCTTGTTGGAGCCGAGTCGCTCTATGGCCCGTTCCTCCAGCACCCGCAGCAGCTTGATCTGCAGGCTGATGGGCATGCTTTCGATCTCGTCGAGGAAGAGGGTGCCGCCGTGGGCGTGCTCGAGCTTGCCGATGCGCCGTTCCTTGGCGTCGGTGAAGGCACCTTTCTCGTGGCCGAACAGCTCGGACTCGATCAGCGTCTCGGGCATGCCGCCGCAGTTGATGGCCACGAAGTTGCGCTCCCGGCGCGGGCTGTGCTCGTGGATATAGCGGGCCAGCAGATCCTTGCCGGTGCCGGTTTCACCCATCAGCAGCACGTCGGCGGGGGTTTCCGCCACTGCCTGCACCAGCCGGCGCAGCTGCTGGACCGCGGGGGTGTTGCCGATGATGCGCGGGCCGGGGGCGCTCTGGGCCTGCAATTCCTGGCGCAGCTGGCGGTTTTCCAGGGTCAGGGCCCGTTTTTCCAGGGCCCGGTGTACCACGTCCAGCAGCAGGTCGGCGGAGAAGGGCTTTTCGATAAAGTCGTATGCGCCGTTGCGGATGGCGCTCACCGCCATGGAAATGTCGCCGAAGCCGGTGATCAGGATCACCGGAATGTCCGCATCCACCGCCTTGACCTGCTGCAGCAGTTCGAGCCCGGTTATGCCCGGCATGTTGATGTCGGTGACCAGTACCCCGGAAAAGTCCCGTTCGATCAACGCCAGTGCCTGCTCGGCGCTGGCCAGGGCGATGACCTTATGGTCTTCCAGCTCCAGGGTCTGGCCGGCCGACAGCCGGACATGGGGATCGTCGTCAACCAGGATAACGCTGTGCTCGTTGCTCATTGGGATTCCTGCTTGTGCTCCCTGGCCCGCACCAGGGTCAGGGTAAAGATGGCGCCACCATGGGGATGATTATGGGCGTCGAGTGTGCCCTCCAGACTCTGGACGATACGGTGGGAGATCGACAGCCCCAATCCCAGCCCGGCGGGCTTGGTGGTGTAGAAAGGCTCGAAGACATGGGCCAGAGTATCCTCGGTCAGTCCGGGGCCGTGATCCCGTACCGTCAGCCGAACCTGCTCACCGTCGGTACCAAGGTCGACTTCGATCAGCGGAGCCTCCCGTTCCGCCATGGCCTGCAGGGCATTGCTGATCAGGTTGACCAGCACCTGTTCCAGCCGGCCGATATCACCCCGCACCCAGACCTTGTCCAGATCCCGGGGCCAATCGATATGGGCATGCTGCTGTTCCAGTTGGCTGCCCATGATCACCATGACACCCTGTCGCAGGTGCTGCAGGTTGACCCGTTGGCCGAGATCGGCGTTCTGGCGGGCGAATTCCTTCAAGGGTTGCAATATGGACGTCATGCGTCCGGCCAGGCCGGCGATTTCTTCCAGATTGGTGGCCACCGCTTCGGCCCTGCCCCGGGTCAGCAGCTTTCGGCCATTATCCGCATAGTGACGAATGGCGGTCAGCGGTTGGCTCAGTTCATGGTTGATGCCGGCGGAGAGCTGGCCCAGCACCGCCAGCTTGGCGGTCTGGATCAGCTGGTTCTGGGTCTGGTGGTGTTGCTCCATTTCCTGCTGTAGCCGCAGATTGGTTGCGGTCAGCTCATGGGTGCGCTGTTTTACGCGCTGTTCCAGGGCTTCATGGGCCTGCTGCAGCTCGGCCTCGTAGCGTTTTTTCAGCCGGTGCCGGGCGGCGAGGAACAGCGCCAGGGCGGCAAGGACCAGATAGAACGTCAGCCCGACGGCCAGGGTGCGGAAGATGCTGGCTTCCAGCGGTCGCAGGCTGGCCAGCACCGCCACCCGCATGCCCGCCTCGGGCAGCAGCCGGCTGGTCAGCAGGTAATGCCCGGCTTGCAACGGGTCCAGGCCTTCGGCCTGGGGAGGCTGGTCGATCAGGGTCAGCAGCAGATCGCCCTGTTCGGTGGTATCCCGGCGGACGATATCCAGAGGCAGCAGCGGGGCATTGCCATAGCGCTGGCTGGTTTTGATGCGGGCGACATCGTCTTCGGTGAGCAGACCGGCCAGGGCCCCGGTCGGTTGACGGAAGGGGAGGCTCCGCAATGACCGTAGTTCGTGATTGCCGTAATGACGGCTGGCCAGGACATGGCTGTATTCCGGCAGATGGCCCAGGGTACGGAAGCGCCAGTGGGTGCGGGTAGAGATGAAGATCACCCCGTCCTCGTCCATCACCAGTATGTCCTGCAGCGGATCGCTCCAGTCTTCTTCTACGTCTTCGAGGTCGACCTTGACCACGGTGACCCCGAGGATGTGTTCGCCCTGTCGCACCGGGTAGGAGAAAAAGTAGCCTCGAACCCGGGAGGTGTTGCCCAGGGCGAAGTATCGCCCGGGGCCGCCTTCCATCGCCTGCTGGAAGTAGGGGCGGAAGCTGTAGTCGTTGCCGGTGAAGGGGCGGGGTTGGTCCCAGTTGCTGGCCGCCAGGGTGATGCCGTCGCTGCCGATCAGGTAGCTGTCGGTGGCACCCATGGTGTCGTTGACCCAGGCCAGGTAGCGGTTGGCCTGATCGGTTTTCTGCGGATTGTCCGGATCCTGCAGCAGGGCGATCAACTGCTGCTGGCTGGCCAGCAGCCGGGGCAGGTCCTTGTGCCGGTCGAGCTGGTGCTGCAGGCTCAGGATATAGCGGTTGAGATTGGCGTCGGCCTGCTCGCGGATCTGTTCTATGGCCTGCATGCGGGCGGTGCTGAACAACACGAAGGCAAGCAAAGCCATGCCCAGCAACAGCAGCAGTATCAACAGGTTTCGTCTGCCGGTGCCGGCAGCGGAAAGGGCGGCATAGGTTCGTTTCATTCCCATCCATTATGCGCCCATGGAGGACGGATGGGAATCCGTCCGGCGAGCGGGCTTGAGTAGGGACCGGCATTGCGGCGACAATGGTCTTTTCCCTGGGGACAGCACCAATGGCATTTCGCATCCGCTACCACTACCGCAAGCAACAGAAAGAAATCGGCTACGCCAACGACAAACACCACAGCCTCTATGATGCCATCGCGGCGGCAGAGGGGGTGGACCTGACCGAGTTCCGTCGCATGGAAACCCAGTTGGCCAACGTCAGCCGCAACGACCGAAAGACCCTGAAGGATTTTCGTGAAGAGTATTTCAGAAAACTGGGCTTCAGCCAGGTCACCATTTTTCGCGAGGAATAAGGCCCACCCACGGGCTATGCTATTTGGCCCACTTGGCCTTGATATCCCGGGGAGCCTGCTCCAGGGCGTGCAGCAATGCTTCGGGGGTATCCGCCACCAGCAGCAGGCGGCGATAATCCGGGTGTACAAAGCCCTGAGCGATGGCGTGATCCACGAAGGTCAGCAGGGGATCGTAGAAACCGTCGATATTGAGCAGCCCCAGGGGTTTCCGGTGGAAACCGAGCTGGGCCCAGGTCAGGGCCTCGAACAGTTCCTCGAAGGTGCCGAAGCCGCCGGGCAGGGCGATAAAGGCGTCCGCCAGCTCGGCCATGCGCGCCTTGCGGCTGTGCATGTCCGGCACCACCTCCAGGCGGGTCAGGCCCGGGTGCCCCAGCTCGGCGTCGACCAGGCTCTCGGGTATGACCCCATGGACCCGCCCTTTGGCCGCCAGGGCGGCATCGGCCACCGTGCCCATCAGGCCGACGGCCCCGCCGCCGTAGACCAGGGCGAGATCCCGGACAGCCAGCAGGCTTCCCAAGGCTTCGGCCTGCTGTCGGTAAACGGGGCTCGCACCCAGGCTGGAGCCGCAATACACACATACTGAAGAAAGGCGCATCTTGTTATTCCCGTGGTTATTTTAAGGTTGTTGTGCTCCCACCGCGCTGCCAACAAGGGCCGATTTCGCGGCCGCATCATTATACAAAACAAGGTGTTATTAAATAAGCAGGGCCGGGTACTGTTTTCGCGTCGGGACGGAAAGCGCATGGACAGTGCCGAATGGCTTTGCCATTATAGGCGGGGATAAAAACAGTTAACGGACTATCTGTGGATCAAATTCAGACCTTTTTCGGCTATCACCATGCCTTGGTACAGCTGTTGCGCCATCGGGATTTCGGCGGTCAGGACAAGCGCAGCAAACTGGAAGCCCTGAGTGCCCTCTGTGGTGATCTGCTCGAGGTGGACAATGTCGGAGTCTGGACCTCGGGGATCAGTGGTAACAGCCTGAGCCGGGTACTGACCTATCGTCGGGGCCTGGGATTTGACAGCAGCGCATGCAGCCTGAGCCGGGAGCAGCATGGTCCTTATTTTGCCGCTCTGGATGCCGCTGAGATCATCAGTGCCGAAGATGCGGCAACCGATCCGCGTACCCGCTCTTTGCACCAGGGCGGCCCGGGCCGGGAAGGCATTGGCGCCGTGCTGGACGCCCCTATTTTTGATGGTCGCCGGCTCGGCGGCGTGATTGCGCTGGAAACCGGACAACGACGAAGCTGGACCCTGGCTGACATTTCCTTTGTGACTGCCATTGCCGATACCATCAGCCTGATCAATGCCCACGAAGCCTGGCTGAACAGCCGCAAAGAACTCGACTATATCACCCACCATGACGACTTTACCGGGTTGCTGAACCAGCGCTCCCTGCGTAATCATATCAAACGGTTGATCGAACTGGATGGCAACGCCCAACCCGAACCTTTCGCTCTGCTGTGGATCGACATCGACCGGCTCAACGCCATCAACAACGGCATGGGGCTGCATGTGGGGAACGAAGTGGTCAGTGAGATCGCCGCCCGGCTGCGGGGCATGCTGCTGCCGGGCAAGGAACTGGTGGCCCGGGTGGGCGGTGACGAGTTCGCCATGATCTACCGTTTTCCCAAGGAGGTGGGCACCATGCACGGGGCGGTGGATACCATACTGGAGACCATCGGTCATCCCATCATGGTGGGCGAGCAAAAGGTGCAGGTCAGTGCCAGCATCGGCATTTCCTTCTTTCCGTATGATGGGAACGATATCTCTACTCTGATCCGCCATAGCGAATCGGCCATGTACCATGCCAAGTCCTGTGGTCGCCGCCAGGCCCAGTATTTCAATCAGGATATTTCGGCCTCGGCCAAGGCCCGTTTCCTGCTGGAAGGGCAGTTGGCGGAAGCTATCGCGCATGACGGACTGAGCGTACTCTACCAGCCGATAGTGTCCAACGACGGCCAGCGCCTGGTGGGAGCCGAAGCTCTGGTGCGCTGGCGGCATGACAGCCTGGGCTTTATGTCGCCGGCGGAATTCCTGCCTCTGGCCTATGAGGCCGGTTTGATTGCCGCGCTGGATCAATGGGTACTTGAACGGGTATGCCGGGATATCCAGGAGAGTCGTCGGCAAGAACTGATGTTGCCGCCGGTGGCGGTCAATCTGTCGGCCGACGCCATTATGGACCCCTTGCTGTCCGACAAGGTCTGGGCGCTGCTCGAACGCTACCAGGTGGTGGGAGAGCAACTGGAGCTGGAGGTGATTGAGGACGCCATCAAGGGGGATTCCAGGGCGTTGCGGCAGACACTGGAGGAATTGGTGCGAATGGGCATCAAGCTGTCTATCGACGATTTCGGGACCGGCTATTCCTCGCTGCTGCGGCTGAAAAGCCTGCCTTTCACCAAGCTCAAGATCGACCGTTCCTTTACCAAGGAACTGCCCCATGATGTGGATGACTGCGCCATTACCCTCTCGATCCTCGGCCTGGCCAAAGGTCTGGGGCTGGAGGTGGTGGCCGAAGGGGTCGAAAACCAAGAGCAGGAAGCCTGGCTGCAACGCCAAGGCTGCAACTATCTGCAGGGGTTCAAGTATCACCGCCCCATGAGCATCGAGCAATTTCGCGAGCTGCTGGTGACGGCCTGATAATTTGGTGTCATCTGCGGCATTGTGAATTATTTTCCTTTCTTTGTACTTTAATGTTTTATTTTTGTGGTTTATGTTGCCGGTAATGACGCTTCATGACGGCTTAATCACTCCCCATGGTTGTGGAAACCCTTGCTTATTTATCGGGTTAAACGATATTACTCCTTGATTTTGCCTGACTTTTTGCCTTTGCTAAGGGGCCGGCCTGTTCTCGTGGCCGGAACCACCGCCATAACAACAATAACATTGCATTATCCGTACGGGAGAAGGGTGATATGAATGCAATATTCCTGATGCTGATCGGACTGGGTGCCATGGCACTCGGCTATTTCGTCTATTCCAAATTTATTGCCGAGAAAATCTTCCGGCTGGATCCCAACTTTCGTACCCCGGCCCACGAATTCGAAGATGGGGTGGACTATGTGCCCACCAACAGGTTCGTGCTCTGGGGCCACCATTTCACCTCGGTGGCCGGGGCCGCGCCCATCGTTGGCCCGGCCATCGCCGTGATCTGGGGCTGGGTGCCGGCCTTTTTATGGGTGGTGTTCGGCACCATCTTTTTCGCCGGGGTACACGATGCCGGTGCCATCTGGGCCAGTAACCGTAACAAGGCCAAATCGGTGGGGGCCCTCACCGGCGACGTGGTCGGGGCCCGGGCCCGCAGCATTTTCATGATAGTGATCTTCCTGGTATTGCTGATGGTCAACGCCGTGTTCGCGGTGGTGATCGCCGGCCTGCTGACCCAGTTCCAGACCGCGGTGGTGCCGGTGTGGGGCGCCATCCTGGTGGCGCTGATCATCGGCCAGCTGATCTATCGCAAGATGATTGGCCTGCTCACCGTGTCGGTAGTGGGGGTGATCGCCCTCTACGCCCTGATCGGGATCGGGCCTTCCATGCCGCTGGCGTTGCCCGAGCTGTTCATGGGCCTGACCGACAAGGCCCAGTGGATCATCCTGCTGTTCGTCTATGCCGCCATCGCCTCGCTGCTGCCGGTATGGATGTTGCTGCAGCCCCGTGACTACATCAACGGCTTGCAGTTGTTCGTCGGCCTGGGCCTGCTCTACGGCGCCGTTATCATCTCTGCGCCCGAGGTGGTGGCCCCGGCGTTCAACACCGAGGTACCGGCCGGCACGCCCTCGCTGATTCCGCTGCTGTTCGTGACCATCGCCTGCGGCGCCATTTCCGGTTTCCATGGCCTGGTGTCGTCCGGCACCACCTCCAAGCAGCTCGACAAGGAGACCGATCTGCGTTTCGTCGGTTACTTCGGAGCCATCGGCGAGGGTTCCCTGGCTCTGGCTGCCATTATCGCCGCCACCGCCGGCTTCGCCAGCCTGGCCGAATGGCAGGGTATCTACGACGCCTTCGGCAAGGGTGGGGTGGCCGCTTTCGTACAGGGCGGCGCCAATATCCTGAGCAACGGTCTCGGCTTCAATATCGAGCTGTCGCAGACCATTCTCACGGTGATGGCGGTGCTGTTCGCCGGCACCACCATGGACACCGGCCTGCGCTTGCAACGCTACATCTTCCAGGAGTGGGGCAGCATCTACAACATCGGCTGGATGCAGAAGGCGGCTCCCGCCACCCTGCTGGCGGTGGGCTCCTGCCTGGTACTGGCGTTTGGTGCCGGTGGCGACGGCTCCGGCGGCCTGCTTATCTGGCCGCTGTTCGGCACCACCAACCAGCTGCTGGCCGGCCTGACCCTGCTGGTGATCACCGTGATGCTGGCCCGGCTCAATCGGCCCGTGTACTACACCCTGCTGCCGTTGGTGTTCGTGCTGGTGATGACGGTGCTGGCGCTGCTGATCCAGCTTAAGGGCTTCTACGATCAGGGCAACTGGTTCCTGTTCGGTCTGGATCTGGTGGTGCTGGTGGCGGCCATCCTGGTGGCGTTGGAGTGTGCGTCCACCCTGGGCAGGTTGCGAGCGGGGAACGCCGAGAAGGCGGAGGACCAGGCGTGAAAATAAAACGGGTGCTGGCCTGGGTTGCCCGGGCCAGCCAGTTCGCGGAAGAGGTGTACAATGCCCCCTATCGGGCGGCCATCGCCCGGGCCAAGCGGGAGGAGGACGACCTCTTCATGCTGCTGGTGTTTTCGGAAATGATGGGGGTGCCGAACCCGGCCTCCTATTACACCCTGGAGCTCCAGCCCCTGCTGCTGGAGCGTTTTCACGGCTGGCACAAGCGGATGGGGATGGAGCATTCCCCGCTCGATCATTTTCGCTGTTGCTGAGGGAGCTGCTTTTGAACCGGCAAAATCGGGTAAAGACCGTCTCTACCGACACGCCGTGAATACATCCAGGCAGGCTCCGCTGTCGCGGAAACAGCTCTTGGTGCCCCATGGCGCAGCGGGTCGGTGGCGCCGTTCCCTTTGTCCTTCCTGTTGGCAGCTCGGTTGCCTGACAATGTGCATCAGACAGCACCTTAACTTCACGAAGCGGCAGCAGGGATTGCCGTATTTGACGAGCGGCTCAGGAATGAGCTTGAGGCGTGTCGAAGGAGGCAACCCTGCTGTTGCTTCGCATGCCGGGCCGGCTTTTATATATGGAGATGTTTCATGTTATTGACCGACAAACGCGTATTGTTGGTGGGCGGCAAGGGAGGGGTGGGCAAGACCACGGTGTCTTCCGCCCTGGCGCTGCTGGCCGCCAACAGGGGCAAACGCTGCCTGCTGGTGTCCACCGATCCGGCCCACAGCCTGGCCGATGCCTTCGGCCGGGAGATAGGCGACAGCATTACCCGGCTGGCGCCCAACCTGGACGGCCTGGAGCTGGATCCGGATCGGGAGGTGGAGTTGCACCTGCAGAAGGTGCTGACCCAGCTCAAGCGCTTTACCCGGCCCGAGATGTACGGCGAGGTGGAGCGCCAGATCCGGCTGACCCGCCAGTCGCCCGGCGCCCAGGAGGCGGCGCTGCTGGAGCGTATCGCCCGGGTGATCGAGGAGGGGATGGAGAGCCACGAGCTCATCATCTTCGATACTGCCCCTACCGGCCATACCCTGCGCCTGTTGAGCCTGCCCGAAGCCATGGCCGCCTGGACTCAGGGGTTGCTGCGCAGCAACAAGCGTTCGGAAAAACTGGGGGAGGTGCTGGGGCACCTGACGCCCAGGTCGGGGCGGGATATCGACACTCCTTTCGACGATCCCGGCGAGCACGAAACCGCCGGCCTGGACGACAGGAGCAAGGATATTACCGAGACCCTGCTGGCGCGCCAGCGGCTGTTTCAGCGTACCCGTCGGGTGCTGACCGACGGCGGGCAAACCGCGCTGCTGTTCGTGCTGACTCCGGAGAAACTGCCGATACTGGAAACCGGGCGGGCGGTGGCGGCCTTGCGGGCGGAGAAACTGCCCCTGGCCGGGCTGGTGGTCAACCGCATTCTGCCGGACGACGCCGATGGCGACTTCCTGGCCAGGCGGCGGCAGCTGGAGAAGGGGCACCTGGCGGAGATCGAGCGGTTGTTTACCACCCTGCCCCGTTACCCGCTCCATTTGCAGCCCACCGATATCCAGGGACTGGAGGGTTTGAAGGAAATGGCCAAGAGGCTGCAGCAGGTGGGATTGTAGCGGAAAATTTATTCGATAAGTCGGGCAGTTAGAATCAATTTACAGTCTCTTCCGGCTTCCTGTAGAATGCGGCTCGCACAATTTTTCCCCTCTTTCTTGGCGTGGTGATATGACGACAGCGGATCAAGGTTCTGACGATGCCAACGATGTGGGCACCCGACTCAAGGCGGTCCGCCTGCTGCGCAATATCTCCCAGCGGGAGCTGGCCAAGCGCACCGGGGTGACCCACTCCAGCCTGTCGCTGATCGAGCAGGGCAAGGTCAGCCCCTCGGTCAGTTCGCTGAAGAAGATCCTCGACGGCATTCCCATTACCGTGGGCGAGTTCTTCACCCTGGATTTGCAGAACACCGATCAGATCTTCTACACCGCCGACGAGCTGCAGGACGTGGGCTCCGGCAGCCTGTCGCTCAAGCTGGTGGGCTACAACCGCAAGAACCGCGCCATGTCCTTTATCATCGAGACCTACCCGCCGGGAGTGGATACCGGGCACGACATGATGGCCTACCGGGGCGAGGAAGCCGGGGTGGTCATCGAGGGGGAAGTGGAGCTGATCGTCGGCGCCCAGTGCCGGCTGCTGAAAGAAGGCGACAGCTACTATTTCTCCACCACCCAGCCCCACCGTTTCCGTAATATCAGCGACCAGCCCTGCCGGATCGTCAGCTGCTCCACCCCGGCCAAGCATTTCTGAAGGCCAACGGGGGCGCCCCGGGGCGCCCTCAACCTCAAGACACCGTTTTCTGTCCCGCCGCCGTTCTGGTCACGCCGGGTAAAGGGCCCCGGTAGAGCACCAGGCCGACGCCCAGCAGGAAGGCGCTGCACGACACCCACTGGGCGGCGGACAGCCGCTCGCCGTAAATGAGGTAGCCGCTGGCCAGCGCGAACACCGACACCAGCAGGGTGAGCGGCGCCATCTGGCTCATCGGGTACCTGAGCAGCATCTTGTTCCATACCCAGTAGCCGAACAGGGTGGTGGGGTAGGCCTGGAACAGCACCGAGATCCAGGCATCGGCGTTCCACTGCCGGTAGGTGGCTTCAAGCACCTCTACCCCGTTGAACAGCACGCTCAGGCCGATCAGCGGCAGCGGCGCGAACAGCATGCCCCAGATGTTGAAGGCGAAGGGCGAACGGGTGCCCGACTGGCGCACCATGACCCCGGCCAGCGGCCAGCAAATCGCGGAGATCAGGATGAAGATCACGCCCGCCGGGGTCACGTTGCCGTTGGTGTAGAGGATGGACACCGCCAGGCCGACCAGCGCCATCCCCATGCCGAACCACATGCGCGGGGAAATGATCTCTTTGTAAAGCAGCACCCCCACCAGCACCGTGGTCAGCACGTCCAGTTGCAGCAGCACCGACGCCATGCCCGACGACAGGCCGAAGGTGATGGCGCTCGACGCCATGCCCCAGATGCCGGTGCCGAATACCAAGCCGTAACCCATCAGGTAGCGCCAGGGCACCCTGGGCCTGCGAATAAAGAAAATGATGGGAAAGGTGGCGCAGCAGAAACGCGCCGCCGCGATCAACAGCGGATCCATCTCGGTAACCCCGAGCTTGATCATTGAAAAGTTGAACCCCCAAATCGCCATCACCGATACGATAAGCAATAAATCCCGGCCCTTCATCCGTCCCGTTCCCCGCGTTGATGTAAGAAGGCCCAGTGTCGCTTGCGGGCATAAAGCGGTACAGATACAATTTTTTAAAAGTAAAGGGGTACAGATGAGGTGGGAATGGCGAAATACCGGCGGTTGGCGGAGAAATTTATCGGCGATATCCGGGCGGGCAAGCTCGCCGCCGGCGATCGCCTGCTGTCGCTGCGGCAGTTCGCCCGGCAGCAGGGGGTCAGCCTGTCCACCGCCGTGAGCTGTTATGCCGAACTGGAATCCCTCGGCTGGCTGGAGGCGCGCCCCAAGTCTGGCTTTTTCGTTGCGGCGAGGCGCCCCGCCACCCAAAGGCCCGAATGGACGCCGTTCGAAAGCCGGATCGCCACCCCCATGGTGTCCTATCGCCACCCCGCCACCCTGAGCGGGTCCCTGGGCACCTCGCGCCTGTCCCTGGAGGAGGCCACTCGAGGTACACTGGAGCGCAGCTTCCGCCGGGCGATGAAGGTGGCCGCCGAGCGACTCGACTGCTATCCGGCACCGCAGGGGGAAACGGTGTTGCGCGAGGCCCTGGCCGGCCACTTCAGCCAGTGCGGCTTCGCGCTCGATGCGGACGAGTTGGTGATCAGCCACGGCTGCATGGACGCCGTGAAAACCGCGCTCGAAGTCTGTACCCGGCCCGGTGACGCCGTCGCCATCAGCTCGCCCTGTTACAACGGCTTGCTGGACGTGCTGGCGCAGCTGTCATTGCGCATCGTGGAAATTCCGTCGCTGGAAGACGGCATCGACCTGGCGCAGCTGGAGCACCACCTGCGGCTCGGCACCGTGCAGGCGGGGCTGTTCTGTACCACTCACATGAATCCCCAGGGCATCACCATGTCGGTGGCGCAGAAGCGACGGCTGGCGCAACTGGCCAACCGCTACCGGGTGCCGGTGATCGAGGACGATGTCTATCTCGAACTGGCGCACCACCCGCATGTGCCGCTGCCGGCCGCCTATCATGACGAGGGCGGCTTCGTGATCTGGTGCGGCTCCCTGTCCAAGACCCTGTCGCCCAGTTATCGCCTGGGCTGGTGCCGGCCGGGCCGCTATTTCCGGCCTTATGTGCAGCGGGCGCTGGGCGTACCGACCCTGATGCAGCTGGCGCTGGCCGATTTCATCGACACCGGCGCCTACGCCAGGCATCTCAGGCGCAGCCGTGACCGGCTGGCCCTGCACAAGCAGCAGTATCTCGACTACCTTGCCCGGCACCTGCCCGAGGGCAGCCGCATCAGCCAGCCCGACGGCGGCCTGGTGTTGTGGATCCAGGTGCCGGGGCTGGACAGCGATGCCCTCGGCCGGGAAGCGGAACAGGCGGGGTTGGATATCCGCACCGGCGCGCTGTTCACCGCCTCCGATCGCTATCGGGATTGCCTGCGCGTCAATATGGGATTCCCCTGCGAGGAGCCGGTGCAGCGGGAGTTACAGACCCTGGTCGGGCTTATCGGCAAGATGGCGGGGCAGGGCGCAGGCCACGGATAAGATGTACGGAGCTTGGCCATTCATCACCGTCGGGCCGTCTGCTGTGACCGTAGAAAAGAGGTAACAGGGCCACCTCCGCCGACATGCTGTAAGTACATTCATGTAAGCTCGGAAATGCCATCCCTGGCATTGCACTGTCGGGAGGTGCTCCCTGTTGCTTTCCCCCGGTTGCCGGGTTGGCCGACTTCTTCTACGGGCATGGCAGACAATCTGACCATCAAGCCCAGGGCTCCATCATGAAGCCCTGAGCTTTTGGTCGAGAAAGCCTCAGTTTCCGTGCAGGGCTACCCAGGTGGTCTTCAACTGGCTGTATTCCGCCAGGGCGTGCAGCGACTTGTCCCGGCCGTTGCCCGACTGCTTATATCCACCGAAGGGTACCGTCATGTCGCCGCCGGCGTAGTTGTTGACGAACACCTGGCCCGACTCCAGCCGCCGCGCCGTGGTCAGCGCCTGGTCCAGGCTCTGGGTCCACACCGCCGCCGCCAGGCCGTAGGGCGAGTCGTTGGCGATGGCCACCGCCTCGTCCGCGCTGTCGAAGCCGATCACCGCCAGCACCGGGCCGAAGATCTCCTCCTGGGCCAGGGCCATGCCGTTGTGTACCTCATCGAACACCGTGGGCGGAAAATAACAGCCGCCGCTGTCGGTGAGCACCGGCTCGCCGCCCAGGCGCAGCCGGGCGCCCTGGGCCAGGGCCCGGTGTACATGGCTGCAGATGCCGTCGAGCTGGGCGGTGTCCACTATGGCACCCATGGGGCTGTCGGGAGCCAGCGGATGGCCCGGCTGCCAAGCCCGGGCGTGGTGCAGCAGCCGCTCCACCAGCTCCTCCTTGATGGAATTTTCCACCAGCAGCCGGGAGCCGGCGATGCACACCTCGCCCTGGTTGTAGAAGATGGCCTGGGCCGCCTCCCGCGCCACCCGGTCCAGATCCCCGGCATCGGCGAAGACGATATTGGCGCTCTTGCCGCCGCATTCCATAAAGGTACGCTTCATATTGGACTCACCGGCGTACTGGGTGAGCAGCTTGCCCACCCGGGTGGAGCCGGTAAAGGCCAGGGCGTCCACCTCCGGGTGCAGGGCCAGGGCCTTGCCCACGGTGTGGCCGTAGCCCGGCAGCACCTGCAGGATACCGTCGGGAATGCCCGCCTCCCGCGCCAGGGCCGCCAGCCGGATGGCGCTGAGCGGAGACTTCTCCGAGGGCTTGAGGATCACCGCGTTGCCGGCGGCCAGCGTCGGGGCGATTTTCCAGCAGGCCATCATCAGCGGAAAGTTCCAGGGCACTATGGCCGCCACCACTCCGAGCGGCTCCCGGGTGACCAGCCCCAGGCTGTCGGGGCCGGTGGGGGCCACCTCGCCGTAGAGCTTGTCGATGGCCTCGGCGTTCCAGCGCAGGCAGCGCACGGCGGCGGGCAGATCCACCTGCAGCGCATCGCGGACAGGTTTGCCCATGTCGAGGCTGTCGAGCAGGGCCAGCTCCTCGGCGTGCCGCTCCACCAGCTCGGCCAGCCGTAGCAGGACTCGCTTACGTTCGACTGGAGCCAGGGCGGACCAGTCGCCCCGGCGGAAGGCGGCGCGGGCGTGGCCCACCGCCAGCTCGGCATCCTGCTCGTCGCAGCTGGCCACCAGTGCCAGGGGCAGGCCGTTGGCCGGGTTGAGGGTGGCGAAGCGATCGCCGCCCATCGCCTCGCAGTAGCGGCCGCGGATAAAGGCCCGGTCCTCGGGCTGCAGGCCCTCACTCAGGGCCTGCCAGTCGGCATAGGTTTTTTGGCTCATCGGCTTTCCTCAGTCCATGATGCCCAACTGACGGGCGGTGAGATCCAGGCTCTGGCGGGCCAGGCGCACCAGCTCGTCTATTTGCGCTTCGGTGATCACCAGGGGCGGGGACACCACCATGGTCTCGCCCACCGAGCGCATTACTATGCCGGTCTGGAAACAGTTGTCCCGACACTGGCCGCCGATACCCGGCTCGAAGCGAGCCAGGGTGGTTTTGTCGGCCACCAGCTCCAGGGCACCGAGCAAGCCTAAGCTGCGCACCTCGCCCACCAGGGGGTGATCGGCCAGGGTCGCCCACTGTTGGGCGAAATAGGGGGCGGCCACCTCGCGCACCTGTTCGAGAATGCCTTCCTCTTCCATCAGCTCCAGGTTGCGCAGTGCCACGGCGGCGCAGGCCGGGTGTCCGGAATAGGTGAAGCCGTGGTAGAACTCACCGCCCTGCTCGATCAGCACCTCGGCCACCCGGTCGCCTACCAGCACGCCGCCGATGGGCAGGTAGCCGGAAGACAGTCCCTTGGCGATGGGCATGAGATCAGGCTTGATATTGAAGTGCTGGCTGCCGAACCACTGGCCCAGCCGGCCAAAGCCGCAGATCACCTCGTCGGCAATCAGCAGAATGCCGTAGCGATCGCAAATGCGCTGAATTTCGGGCCAGTAGCTGTCGGGCGGAATGATCACGCCGCCGGCGCCCTGCACCGGCTCGGCGATAAAGGCGGCCACCCGCTCTACCCCCAGTTCCTTGATCTTCTGCTCCAGGGAGCGGGCCGCCAGCAGGCCGAATTCCTCCGGGCTCATCTCCCGCCCTTCGCCGAACCAGTAGGGCTGGGCGATATGCTCCACGTCCGGCAGCATGGGGCCGCCCTGCTCGTGCATCGGGGCCATGCCGCCCAGGCTGGTACCGGCCACGGTGGAGCCGTGGTAGCCGTTGCGCCGGCCGATGATCACCGTCTTGTTGGGCTGGCCCTTGAGCTGCCAGTAGCGGCGCACCATGCGCACCACGGTATCGTTGGACTCGGAGCCGGAGCCGGTGAAGAACACATGGTTGATGTGCTTGGGCGCCAGCTCGGTCAGCTTTTTGGCAAGCCGGATCGCCGGCGGGTGGGCGGTCTTGAAGAAATTGTTGTAGTAGGGCAGCTCGGTCATCTGGGCGGCGGCGGCCTCCACCAGCTCCCGGCGGCCGTAGCCCAGGTTGACGCACCAGAGGCCGGACATGGCGTCGAGGATGCGGTTGCCTTCGGAGTCGTGGATATAGATGCCGTCGGCGCCGGTGATGATGCGGCTGCCGCTGCCCAGCGCCTTGGTATCGGTGAAGGGGTGCAGGTGGTGGCGGCTGTCGTCCTGGCGCAGGGTGCGGGTGTCGTATTGTTGCATGGTGATGTCCTTGTCGTCTGGGCCTGTTCAGGCGTGTTCAGGTGTATTCAGGGTTGTCCAAGTGCTATCGGGGCAGGCTGCTGCCACGCCAACACGCAGCAAGTACATCCCTGTATGCTCGACGATGGTATCCCTGCCATCGACGGTTGGCTTAGGCAGCAGCCTGTCCCTCTTGCGGAATAAGACGCCTTTTTCAGGCGAGGATACGTTGTCGGTGCCGGGCGCAGGCGGCGCCGAAGGCGGTAAAAATGGCCCGGTAGAGCGGATGCTCGTCGGTGCGCCATTCCGGGTGCCATTGCACTCCCAGGGCGAAGGGATGGGCCGGATCGCGGATGGCCTCGATCAGGCCGTCCGCGGCCAGGGCTTCCGCGACAAGGCCCTCGCCCAGCCGGTCGATGCCTTGCTGGTGCAGGGAATTGACCTCGAATTCCAGCTCGCCGGTGAGCCGGGCGAGCAGGCCGTCCGGATTGAGGCGGATGCCATGGGCGGGCCGGTAGTGCTCGTCCAAGTCCGGCGTGGCCGGCTCCCTGTGGTCGAGCAGGTCGGGCAGCTCCTGCAGCGGCTGGCGCAGGCTGCCGCCGTAGGCCACGTTCATTTCCTGCAGCCCCCGGCAGATGCCGAGCAGGGGCAGCTGCAGGCGGCGGGCTTCGCGGACGAGCGACAGGGCCGAGCCGTCCCGGGCTGGATCGTAATGGCAGTCGCCGGGCCAGGGCGGTCGGCCGAAATGGCGGGGTTCCACATTGCTGTAACTGCCGGTCAGGCAAAGTCCGTCCAGCCGGGCCAGAATCGTTGGGTCCAACCCCTCGGCCAGGGCCGGCAGCAGCACCACTTCCACCCCCGCCGATTGGCGCAGGGCCGTGACGTACTTGTTAACCACCATATGGCAGCCATGCCCCTCTATCTGACGCTGGCAGGCGCTGACGCCCACCACGGGGTTGTGCATTTTTCTTTCCATATTGCCACCCGATAAATATGGTTGTTTTATATATTCAACATCAGCGGTGTTGCTCATGTAAAGAATAAGAGCACGTGGCGGCCGTTAATGCCAGAGTGAAAAGGGAATAAAAATCCGTATTATGCCTAAAGTGTGATGCGGTTAACTGTGTGTTACAATAATTTAACTTTATTTCCGTCTGGTGGATTGCCCTGTAATGTTGATTATTCTATAACGTTATTGAGTTTGGAGTGGTTATTAAAAGACAACATGGAGTTCACTATGGGTGACAGGGGCATGCAAGAGGCCCGGGTGTTTCTGGAGCAGAACCCGGATATCAATTCCATCGACCTGATGATCGGCGACATCAACGGGGTGATCCGCGGCAAGCGTATTCCCCGGGACAGCCTGCTCAAGGCCTATGAGGAAGGGATCTGCCTGCCGGCGTCCCTGTTCGCGCTGGACATCAATGGTAACACCATCGAAGAGACTGGCCTGGGGCTGGATCAGGGAGAGGGCGACCGGATGTGCTTCCCGGTGCCGGGCACCCTGAGCCGGGTGCCCTGGCAGGACAGGCCCTGTGCCCAGGTACTGATGAGCATGTACGAGAACGACGGCACTCCCTTTGTTTACGATCCCCGTCATGTGCTGCAGGGGGTATTGTCCCGCTTCGGTGAGCTGGGGCTGACGCCGGTGGTGGCGGTGGAGACCGAGTTCTACGTGGTGGACAGGGAGCGGGACAATCAGCATCAGCTGCAGCCGCCCCTGTCGCCGGTGACCGGCAAGCGGGACAAGCAGTGCCAGGTGTATTCATTGTCGGATCTGGACGACTACTGCGACTTTATTGAAAGCATCCATCAGGCGGCCCTGGTCCAACAGTTGCCGGTGGACACCGCCATCGCCGAATGCGCTCCGGGCCAGTTTGAGATCAACCTCAAACACAGGGCCAGCGCGATGCAAGCCTGCGACGAGGCGGTGTTGCTCAAGCGGTTGATCAAGGGGGTGGCGGCCCGCCACGGCATGGAGGCCACCTTTATGGCCAAGCCCTACAACCAGGAGGCGGGCAGCGGCACTCATATTCATGTGAGCCTTATTGACGACCAGGGCCGCAACCTGTTTTCCGGTAGGGACGACGGCGGTCTGGGTAGCGACATGCTGCGCCAGGCGGTGGCCGGCGTACTGGCACTGATGCCCGAATCGATGGTGGTATTCGCCCCCAATGCCAACAGCTACCGCCGTTTCCAGCCCGGTTTCTATGTGCCCATGAGCCAGACCTGGGGTGCCGACAACCGCACCGTGGCGGTGCGCATTCCCGGTGGTAACAGGGAGGCGCGCCGGCTGGAGCACCGGGTGGCCGGCGCCGATGCCAACCCCTACCTGCTGGTGGCCAGCATACTGGCGGGCATCCACCTCGGCATCAGCCAGCGGCTGAGCCCGCCGGCGCCGGTGGCCGGCAATGCCTATGCCAGTCATCCGCCCAGCCTGCCCAACAGCTGGATCCAGGCGCTGGATCAATGGCAGCGCAACGAGGTGCTGCCGTGCTACCTGGGGGCGGAGTTCTGCCGGGTCTACCACGCCAATCGCTACGGCGAGCGGCAGCTGTTTATGCGCCATGTCAGCTCCCAGGAGTACGACTGGTATCTGCGTTCGGTGTAAGCGAGGAAAAAAACCATGGAAGGATATCAACAGTTGCGGGGCTGCCTGCTGGCGGCTTCCGGTGTGCGCCCCTGCCCGCAGGAGGCTCAAAACAGGCAACACCCATTCCATAAAGGCGGACAAAGGGAGCGGCTTCGCCGACCGTTACATGCCATGGCGGGCATGTGCGAGCGTACAGGGATGTATGCACAGCGTGCCAGCGGAGTGGGCCCTTTAGTCGGCTCCATCAGCCATGACCGGCGACGTTGTCAACGAGTTCTGGCGGGGTTGCTGACGGCCCTGTTGGCCCTGGTGCTGCTGTGGCCGGGAGGCCTTCGGGCCGGAGAGGCGGAACTGGAATTGAGCCTGCCGGCCCTGGTGCTGAAGGGGATTCCCTTCGAGGTGAAGGTGAGTGGCACCCCGGCGCAGCCCCTGTGGCTGGTGCTGGACGGCGAACACCATGGCCTGGCGTTCGAAGAGGGTGAGGCGGTGGTGGAAGGTGTGGTCACCGGCGCCGACCACGCCACCCTGACCCTGACGGATGCGGGTGGCCGGGTGCTGGCCGAGGCACAAAGCCCGGCCATCGCCGCCTGGCTGTCGGTACTGCCGGCGCTGCTCGCCATCGTGCTGGCGCTGGTGTTCCGCCAGGTGATACTGGCGCTGTTTATCGCCATCTGCGTCGGCGGCTGGCTGGGCTATGGCCTGGCGGGCGACCGGCTGCTGACCAGCGTGCTCGACTCGGTGAACCTGCATGTGCTCAGCGCCGCCAGCGACTCGGAGCATATGTCGGTGGTGCTGTTCTGTCTGCTGATCGGCGGTATGGTGGGTATCATTTCCCGCAACGGCGGCACCGTGGGCATCGCCCGCCATATCACCCGCTTCGTGCGCGGCCGGCGCAGCGCCCAGACCACCACCGGCCTGCTGGGCACCGCCATCTTCTTCGACGACTATGCCAATGCACTGATCGTCGGCAATACCATGCGCAACATCACCGACAAGCTGCGTATTTCCCGGGAAAAGCTGGCCTATATCGTCGACTCCACCGCCGCCCCCGTGACCGCCATCCTGCTGGTGACTACCTGGATCGGTTTTCAGGTGGGCTTGATCGACGAAGCCATTCGTCAGATCGATGGCTTCGAGGGCTCCGCCTACGGGGTCTTCCTGGCCGCCATCGGCTACAGCTTCTACCCCATACTGGCGCTGCTGTTCGTGTTTATGATAAGCCTCAGCGGCCGTGACTTCGGCCCCATGCTGCAGGCGGAAATACGGGCGGTGCAGCAGCACGGCGAGCAGGACGAGGCGCTCACCGACCGGGAGGCGATCGCCGAAGAGGCCAGTATCGACGCCAAGCCAGGCATTCCTCACCGGGCATTGAACGCCATCATCCCCATGACGGTGCTGGTGTTCACCACCCTGGGCGGCATCTGGTATACGGGCATGAGCGAACTGGGTTTTTCCGCCGAGGCCGGCCTGCGCGAGGTGTTCGGCGGTGGCGACTCCTTCACCGCCATGATGTGGGGCTTCCTGCTCAGTACCCTGGTGGCGCTGGCCATGACCCGGCTGCAGGGCCTGCTCAGCATGGATGAAACCGCCCACTATTGGTTTGAGGGGGTCAAGTCCATGTTGCTGCCCATCACCATACTGATGATGGCCTGGGCGCTGTCGTCGGTGAACGAGTCGCTGCACACCAGCGACTATCTGGTGAGCGTACTGAGCGATAGCCTGAGCCCGGAGCTGATTCCGGTGAGCGTCTTCCTGCTGTCGGCCTTTACCGCCTTCGCCACCGGTTCTTCCTGGGGGGTGATGGGCATCATGATGCCACTGGTGGTGCCCCTGGCCTGGGCGGTGCTGCAGCACCACGGCCTGGCCGGAGACCCGGCGGCCATGCACCTGTTCTACGCCTCGGTGGCGGCGGTGCTGGCCGGGGCCGTGTGGGGGGATCACTGTTCGCCCCTGGCCGAAACCACCCTGCTGGCGGCCATGGCCTCGGGTTGCGGCCTGGTGGAGCATGTGCGTACCCAACTGCCCTATGCGTTGTTCGTGGGGGGGATTAGTACGGTATGCGCCATTATGCCCGTGGCCTACGGCCTGCCCTGGTGGCTGGGTATCGCCATCAGTATCGCGGTGATGGCGTTGGGATTGCGGCTGTTGGGCAGGCGGGCGGAAGAGCCGGGGGAGGAAGCGGGCGTGTCGGTCAGGGCAGAGGCGGACGCCCGATAAACGGAAAAGGGGCCCGCAGGCCCCTTGACTCTGGTTACCCCAGCAGTTGCTGGTGAACCTGCTTGATACAGAGATTTTCCACATATTCCAGTTCGGCCTCGGCGGCGGACTCGGCGGCCTGCTCGCTGGTAATGCCTTCCTGCAGCCACAGGCACAGGGTTTCATGTTCGACTGCTTCCAAAGCGATGTCGGCAGCGAACTCGCCGCGACGGAACACGTTGACCAGCTGCACCGGCCGATCCAGATCCTCCAGGCCGGCCACACAGATTTGACCGAGGATGACGGCGCCGGCCAGTTGCGGGTTGACCGGATAGACCTGATAGCCTTGTTGTTGCAGGTACTCCATCACCTGATAGCTGGCCCGATCCGGGCGGTTGGAGGCACCAACCAGGGCGATGCTTCGGGTGTTGGAAAGAATACGTTTCAAGCGATCTTGCTCAAGCGCGTCCATGGGGCATACCTAGTGGAATAAAAACCCCTTTATACCAGCTTGCCCCCCCGCGAATCCATGGTCGCCAGCTCAATTTAGCTGGCGGAAGCCATTCTCCAGATAACGCCGGGCTGGGAAGAGGTTGCTCAATCGAAGCGGCGGGTGCGGTGGTGGGGCTGGCTCCAGTCCTGTGCCGGGCCCACGGAGACGATGCCGTGGGGATTGATGGTCGGGTGACTGCGGAAATAATGATGGCGGATATGGGCCAGATCCAGGGTATCGGCGATGCCTGAGGTCTGGTAAATGTCACGCAGGTAGCCGTAAAGCATGGGGTATTCGGCTATTTTGCGATGATCGCACTTGAAGTGGGTGTGATAGACCGCATCGAACCGGGCCAGGGTGGTCCACAACCGGATATCGGCTTCGGTGAGGCGGCTGCCCAGCAGGTAGCGCCGTCCGGCCAGCCGTTGTTCTAGTCGGTCCAGCCCGTCGAACAGGGTCGTGATCGCTTCGTCGTAGGCGGCCTGGCTGGTAGCAAAGCCGGCCCGGTAGACGCCGTTGTTGACCTGGTCGTATACCTCGGCATTGACCGCCTCTATCCGTTCGTGCAGTTCGGTCGGGTAATAATCGCCCGGAGTGGCGCCCAGATGGTCGAAGGCACCGTTCAGCATGCGGATAATGTCGGCGGATTCGTTGCTGACGATGGTCTGCCGCTGCTTGTCCCACAGCACCGGCACCGTGACCCGGCCGGAATAACGGGAGTCGGCCTTGAGGTAGAGCTGGTACAGATAGTCGAGGCCGTAGAGCCCGTCACCGGTGGCGCCCTCGAAATCGGTGGCAAAGGTCCAGCCGTGTTCCAGCATGACAGGGTGTACCACCGAGACCGAGATCATTTCTTCCAGCCCCTTCAGTTTGCGCATCATCAGGGTGCGGTGGGCCCAGGGACAGGCCAGGGAAACATAGAGGTGGTAACGGCCCGCCTCGGCCTGGAAGCCTGCTTGGCCACTGGGACCCGCCTCGCCGCTCGGCGTGATCCAATGGCGAAACTGACTCTTGCTGCGCTCGAAGCGCCCTTGGGTGGCCTGGGTGTCGTACCAGACGTCGTGCCAGATGCCATCTACCAGCTTGCCCATCGTCTTACTCCTCTTTGAATGGTGACAACCCTATTGTGGCCGAGTGGGCGAAGATGACCAGCGGGGATATTAGAGCCAGTTTTTCAATAAATTTGAATGCCTGTGTGTTCTTGAACGGTGCTGCAGGGGGCACTGTCGTCGGAATCTGTTTACGATTTTTGCAAGGCTGTCTGTTATCACCTAGCGAAGAGACAACAGGGCCCCTCCACCGACACGCTTCCAGCACCTCCCTGTGACGGTCGGTGGAGTCCATCCCTGTCGTCTTTAAGTTCCGCTGTGGTCTGATAGTCGTATCAACAGGCGACACCGGTGCTCTGGGGAGGACAAAGGGGGCAGCGAAGCCGAACCCTCGCCAGGGATGGCGCGGCGGAGCCGTGCGCTTTGGCCGAGTACTGCAGATCTTAAACAGGCTCTCAGGTTGGCTTGGAAAAGGGGTAAGACCGGCCCACCCCTATGGGGCGGGCAAGACCGCGGTTTTTAGCTCAATAAAACTGACTCAGCCACTGGCGCAACTGGCCGGCGGAAAGGGCTCCGGATTGGCGGGCCAGCTCCTGGCCGCCGGAGAAGGCGATCAGGGTGGGGATGGAGCGGATGCCGAAACGGGCTGCCGCCGTCTGGTGGCTTTCCGTATCCAGCTTGGCCAGGCGCAACCTGCCCTGCAGCTCGGTTTCGGTCGCGGCGGCGGCGAACACCGGCGCCATCATCTTGCAGGGGCCGCACCAGGGCGCCCAGAAATCGACCACCAGGGGCAGGGTTTCATGGGCCAGCAGGCGCTCGAGCCGGGGGCCGTCCAGTTCCAGCGGTGCGCCGGGCAGCAACGAGGCCTTGCACTTGCCGCATTGGGGAGACTGTTGCAGTCGCATCGTCGGCACCCGGTTCTTGGCCCCGCAGGCCGGGCATATGAGGAAGTGCTCGCCCATGGCGTTAGTCCACGTCAGCCAGGCGATAGCCCAGGGTGTAGTCGCTGCCGGTCAGGATCAGCTGCCGGTCGTCATGGCTGACGGCGGCGCCCTGGTTGAGGGTGGTCAGCACCGCGGTTTCCACCTGCTGTATGGTATCCGACAGGCAGGCCATCTTGGTACTGGCCAGGGGATCCGCCTTGAGCCGGCCCTGCTCGAGCCTGGCGCTGCCGAAGAAGCGGTTGCAGCCGGCCAGGCCGCTGATGGCCATGTGCTCGCCGATGGCCAGCTCGGAGCCGATGTCGGTGGAGACCGGTTCGCCGTTGACGGAGGCCAGGGTCCAGCGATGATGCTGCAGGCTGGACTCGGTGGTGCTGAGACCGCCGCCGGCGCAAGCGGCGAGCAGCAGGGTGGTGGTGGCGGCAAAAGCGAGTTTCATGTTGTGCTCCTTAATTGATTTTATTATCGCAGGGTTCCCCGCGGGAAAGCCGTTGCAGGTTGTCGAGGGTGGTGTGGGCAATGGCGGCCAGGGCTTCCCGGGTGAGGAAAGCCTGGTGCCCGGTCATGATCACGTTGGGGTAGGCGGACAGCAGGTGAAAGGTGTCATCGCGGATGATCTCGCTGGACTTGTCCGCGAAAAACAGGTTTTCCTCTTCTTCATATACATCCAGCCCGAGGGCGCCGATTCTGCCGCTGTTGATGGCCTCGATGGCATCCCCGGCGTTGAGCAGACCGCCCCGGCTGGTGTTGATGATCATGACCCCGTCTTTCATGCGCGCGAAGCTGTCCCTGTTGAGCAGGTGGTAATTTTCTTCAAACAGGGGGCAGTGCAGGCTGATCACGTCGGCCTCGGCGAACAGTTGCGCCAGCGGCACATAGCGTGCCCCCAGGGCCAGGGCTGCGGGGTTCTCCATCGGGTCGTGCACCAGCAGTTCCATGCCCAGGCCCTTGAGGATGCGCAGGGTGGCGATGCCTATCTTGCCGGTACCGACGATGCCGGCGGTCTTGCCGTGCATATTGAAGCCGACCAGGCCATTGAGGGAAAAGTTCGCATCCCGGGTGCGCTGGTAGGCCTTGTGGATATGGCGGTTGAGGGTGAGCATCAGCCCCACCGTATGTTCGGCCACCGCTTCCGGTGAGTAGGCCGGCACCCGTACCACCGTCATGCCGGCCGCCCGGGCCGCCTCCAGATCCACGTTGTTGTAGCCGGCGCAGCGCAGGGCGATGTAGCGTACGCCTCCGGTGGCCAGCACGTTGATCGCCCCGGCGTCGACCTTGTCGTTGACGAAGACACAGACGGCGTCGAAGCCTTTGCCGAGCGGGGCCGTGTGGGGTTCGAGCCGGGCCTCGAACCAGGTGATGTTGAAGCCGTAACCGGCATTTTGTTCGGCGAAGGGCCGTTGCATATAGGGCTGGCTGCTAAAGAAGGCGATGTTCACCGGTTCTGTGCTCCGAGCTGCTGGGTTGATATAAGGATACTGTGCGGTTGTCGCCGTTTTTTCAAGGCCGGGCCCCCGGATGCCAGTAATGTTCCGGCAAGGCTCGGGTGGCTTCGGTCAGATCCGGATTGACCAGTTCCAGGCGTTGCCGCCGTTCCAGTTGCAACTGCTGCAGGCTGGTGCGGATCAACGGATGCTGCTCGAACAGCGCCATGAAGCTGCCGTCGTTATAGGCCCGCTCCAGCCCCCGTTGCAGCGCTTCGGCCAGCCTGGGCGCCTCGGGACTCACGAAGAAATAGACCGCGAAGGGGTAGTGCAACAGCAGTCGGGGTTCGATCATCAACTGCGGGTACTGTTCTCCCTGGGCCCTCAGCTCGCCGAAGGCTTCCACCGGGCTGCGTGGGTAGTAATCGACGTGTTGGTTGCGGTTGAGCATGTCCAGTATGGTGCTCCTGCGGGCTGCGCTGATGTTCAATCCGGCGCCTTTCAATACCTCGATATCGCTCCAGCCGATGCCCTGAACCCCGGTAAAGGCGGCCAGTTCGGCCAGGCTCTGCACCGGACTGAATTCCTGCTGGCGTGACTGGTTGATGAGCAGCACCCGGAAGCCGGACAGCCCGCGCATCAGCGGCACTCGCACCGGCAGCAGCTTTTGTTCGTATTCGGACGAGGTCCCCATCCAGGCGAGGTTGACCGGGGTGCCGCGGAACAGCATCTGGGCGATGCGGAACTGGGACTCGTTCAGCGGCACCGGATTGATGGTAAAGGGCTCGCCGCTCTTTTCCAGGGCCAGAGTCAGCACCTGGCGATAGTAGTCGTGGTGGGGCGGGGCCTGTTCCGGTTGCGGAATATTGACCGCCAGTCTGGCCTGAGCCGGCAGGCTGAACAGGGCCAGCAACAATAACAGCACTTTATTCATGACACCCGGTTCCTTAATGAGCATGATAGGGGAATGGCGTTATACCTTGTTATAGACTCAATCTACCCTGAGTTGCAGGGCTTTGTCTTATTCGGTTACGCGTTTTTATCACCGGCGGGGGAGGCGTTGATGCATGTAACGATTCTGGCAGGCAAGCCGAAAATGTTGAATCCGGCGATTGCCAGTGCCATCGACAAGCAGCCGGTCAGCCGCCGCCAGTTTTGCAGCTTTGGCGGACTGAACGACGACGCCCAGGTATCCACCCGTTTTCACGGTGGCCCGGAACGGGCGCTGCACTACTACCCCCGGGAGCACTATGGCTTCTGGCAGAGCTGGTTCCGGGGCATGGGGCTGACCGGGCCTCTCGGGCTGCTGGGCCCGGGCGCCTTCGGCGAGAATATTTCCGGTGTCGGTCTGCTGGAGCAGGAGGCCTGCATCGGCGACATTTACCGGCTGGACAGTGCCCTGGTGCAGGTAAGCCAGCCCCGTTCGCCCTGCTACAAGCTCAATGCCCGCTTTGGCTACGATTTTTTCTCGGTGCTGGTGCAGGCCAATGGCCGGGCCGGCTGGCTGCTGCGGGTACTGGAGCAGGGAGAGGTTGCTCCAGAGGCCACCATGACCCTGGTGGAGCGGCCTCATCCGCAGATGCCGGTGAAGCGGGCCGGCGATATTGTGTTCAACCATGGTTTCGATCAGGCCGGCTTACGGGAACTGGCAGAATTAGATTGTTTATCAACCAGTTGGCGTGAAAAAGCAGCGGATTACCTGGTCGAGGGCCAGGTGAGCGACTGGAGCCTGCGGCTATTGGGACCTAAATAAGAGGTTTGATGAAAAAGAGCTTGCAAGCGTTGCGCCATTTATGTAAATTCTCGCCCCGTTGACGGCATGTAGCGCAGCTTGGTAGCGCACTTCGTTCGGGACGAAGGGGTCGGAGGTTCGAATCCTCTCATGCCGACCAGATTCAACAAAAAGGCCTGCAGCAATGCAGGCCTTTTTGCTTACTCCGTTACCACCACGTCCTGGCCATTGAAGCTGACTCGCTGTCCGGCCACTATCTTGCAGCGCTTGCGCAACTCCACCTCGCCGTTGACCAGTACCATACCGTCCTCGATCACCGCCTTGGCCATGGCGCCGGAATCGCACCAACCGATGACCTTGAGCAGGTTATGCAAGGGAATGAAGGCATGGCCTTCCAGGCTGAATTGTTCGCTCATTTGAGGGGCTACCACAGTTAAAAACAAGGCCGTTATGGTAACACCGGTGGCGGCCGAGCCGGCAGTGGGATCTGGAATGGATTTTTGTGTACCGGGTCTTTGTTATTTGTGAACAGATTGGGCAGTATGAAGCATTAACGCTCAGCGAAGAGGTGCTTATGTCCGGATTACTGCCCCATGTCGACCCTGATGGTCTGCTGGAATACTCGGTGGTTTATACTGACCGTTCTCTGAACCATATGTCGCAACGCTTCCAGCAGGTGATGCGGGATATCTCCGCCAGTCTCAAGGGGCTGTATCGGGCCGAGTCGGTGGTGGTGGTGCCGGGCAGCGGCACCTTCGGGATGGAGGCGGTGGCCCGTCAGTTTGCGACCGATCAGCATTGTCTGGTGATCCGCAACGGCTGGTTCAGCTATCGCTGGAGTCAGATTTTCGAGGCGGGCCGTATCCCGGCCTCGGAAAGGGTGTTCAAGGCACGCCCGGTGGAGCCCGGTCCCCAGGCGGCGCTGGCCCCGGTGCCCATCGAGGAGGTGGTGGCCAGCATCAGGGAGCACAGGCCGAACCTGGTTTTTGCCGCCCATGTGGAAACCGCCGCCGGCATGCTGCTGCCGGATCATTACCTCAAGGCGGTAGCCGCAGCGGTGCATGAAGTGGGTGGTCTCTTCGTACTTGATTGCATCGCCTCCGGCACCCTCTGGGTGGACATGGAGGCTTGTGGTGTCGACATCCTGCTCAGTGCCCCGCAGAAGGGCTGGAGCAGTTCGCCCTGCTGCGGCCTGGTGATGCTGAGCGAGCTTGCCCGGAAACGCATCGAGGACACCCAGAGCAGCAGCTTTGCCTGCGACCTGAAGAAATGGCTGCAGATCATGGAAGCCTACGAGCAGGGTGGCCATGCTTATCATGCCACCCTGCCCACCGACGCCCTGCTCCGGTTCCGGGACACCATCAGGGAAACCGAGGCGCTGGGCTTTGCCCTGCTCAAGGAGCGCCAGCAGCAGCTGGGAAACCGGATACGGGCGTTGCTGGCGGCGCGAGGCATCAAGAGCGTGGCCGCCCACGGCTTTGCCGCCCCGGGGGTGGTGGTGTGTTACACCGATGATGCGGCCATCAAGAGCGGCGGCAAATTTGCCGCCGAGGGGCTGCAGATTGCCGCCGGGGTACCGCTGCAATGCGATGAACCGGCCGATTTCCAGACCTTTCGCATCGGCTTGTTCGGGCTCGACAAGCTGCAGGACGTGGATCGCACCGTCGCCACCTTCGAGCAGGTGCTGGACAAGGTGTTGCGGGGATAGTTCGGAACCTCCCGAAAGGCGGTATTTGCCGCCCTGCTCTCAAATCATGGCCAAGGGGTATGGTGCCGCCCTTCGGCCTTGGCTAAGATGCGGCGTCTGATTTTCTGGAGAGTATTCATGCCAAGGGCGAATGAAGTTAAGAAAGGAATGGTGGTCGAGCTGGACGGCAAGCTGCTGATGGTTCGCGACATCGAGGTGCAGAGCCCGAGTGCACGAGGTGCGACCACCCTCTACAAGATGCGCTTTACCGATCTGAAGACCGGGCTCAAGGCGGAAGAACGGTTCAAGGGCGACGAGCTGCTTACCACCATAGAGCTGCAACGGCGCACCGTGGTGCTGTCCTACGTGGACGGCGACGACCATATTTTCATGGACATGGAAGACTACAGCCAGTATCCGATCCGCAGCAGCGAGATCGCCGACGAACTGCTGTTTCTTGATGAAACCACCCAGGGCATCCAGGTGATGCTGGTGGATGGCCAGGTGATCGGTCTGGAGCCGCCGCAGACGGTGGAAATGGTGATTGTGGATACCACTCCGGAAATCAAGGGAGCCTCGGCGTCGGCGCGTACCAAGCCGGCCACCTTCGCCACCGGGCTGACCGTCCAGGTACCGGAATACCTGAAAATCGGCGACAAGGTGCGCATTCATACCACGGAGCGGCGTTATATGGGGCGGGCCGACTGAGCCCCTTCATCTCCGGGGATGCTATGCTTGCTGCTGATGCCACTACCAAGGAGCAAAGATGATGAGCGGAGCAAGTATCTTCACCGTGGCGGCCGTGCTGGCCGCCGCGACCGTGATGGCGACACCGTCCCCGGAAGGAGCGCGAGTCTATTTCATCACGCCTGCCGATGGCGAGGTCGTGAATACGGAGTTTACGGTCAGGTTCGGTCTGCAGGGCATGGGCGTGGCCCCGGCCGGGGTCGAACTGCCCAATACCGGCCACCATCACCTGCTGATCAATGCAGAGGCGGAGGATCTGTCTCAGCCCCTGCCGGCCAGCGAACAGGTGCTGCATTTCGGGGGTGGCCAGACCGAAACCCGGCTCAGCCTGCCGCCGGGGGAATACCGCCTGCAGCTGATGCTGGGAGACCACTTGCATATTCCGCATCAGCCGCCGCTGATGTCGGAGCCCATCAAGGTGACGGTAGAATGATGCCCACTGCCAACAGGCTCGGCTGGCCGGAACCCCTTGCTGATAAGGTGTGAGCCTGTTTGATAGGGTGGTGCCGCCCCGGGTGCCGCGATGTAATGAAGGATCCTGGCGATGGCAAAACTGCTGCTTCTGGCCAATTTAAATTGTGATCATGTGTTGTTATTGAACGAGTCGCTCACTGCCGGCGGCCGCTTGCTGTACCGGGACCAGGGGCGACGGCTGGGCGGAGGGGCCGCCAACACCGGCGTCGGCCTGCTGTGGGCGGGTCATGAGGTCTGCATCATTTCCCGGGTCGGGCGGGATGATACCGGCGACTGGCTGCGGCAGGAGGCTCAGGGGCTGGGGTTGAACATCGACTACGTGGAGCGCTTCGATGGCGACACCGGAGAGCTGCTGGTGCTGGTGGACGGCCAGGGCGAGCGCACCATCTTGCGTCAGGCCCGGCGGCCGGCATTGCCCGGCCTGCTGCCGATCGAGCCGGCGGATTGCCTGTACGTCAATATGGATGGTGCCGAAGCCGCCGGCTATATGGCGCGGATGATCGAGCGAACCCTGGTGATCAGCCAGTACCCCAAGGAGGGACGCTGGTCCCGGCCCTGCCAGGTGCTGATCGCCTCGGCCGCCGATCTGGCACCGCAGCCGGATCTCTGGAACCATGCCCGGCGGTTGGCGGGCGAACAGTTGCAATGGCTGGTGGTGACCCACGGCGAGCAGGGCGCCGAGGCGTTCTCGGCCGACCGGCACATTCGGATACCGGCCCGGCCGGTGTCGGTGGTGGATGCCACCGGGGCCGGCGATGCCTTCGCCGGTGGACTCATCCATGGTCTGGTATCGGGGTTGGCGATGCCGGCGGCACTGGAGCAGGCCGGGCATTGGGCGGCGTATGCCCTGTCTTCCAGTACCTCCATTCCTTCCGAGCAGTTGAGGAGTTATCTGCGCCGTACCGGCTGAATTCGGGCCCGGTCGCTGGTAAGCTTGAGCCTTACCCTCGGCAATCGGGACTAAGGCATTGGATAACGGCCTGTTTATTTCTTTTCTCACCCAGTGTTGGCGCTGGTCTGTGTTTCTGATGTTTCCACTGCTGGTGGCCTTGTACAGCCAGTTGCTGGATCTGCCACTGGCCGACTTCGACAATGGGGTAAACCAGCACAAGTGGCTGATTATTCTGTTGTATCTGCTCTATGTACTGCTCTGGTTGCGCTTTAACCGGCGGGTCATGGCGATGCTCGAACAGCGGAGGCGCTGATGGCCGAACTGTTATCGGGGTACTGGCCCTATCTATCGGCGGCGGTGGCGGCGCTGGTCGGTTGGGGCTTGACCCGGCTCGGCTTGCATTCGCGACTGGCGTTGCTGGCTCAGCAGAATGAGCAGCTGCAGGGCCAGCTGGAAGAGCGGCTGCAGGAGCTGGAAGGTAGCCGGCAGCGGCTGGAGCAGCAGCAACAACTGGTGTTGAAGATGAACGGCCGGCTCAAGGAATACGAAACCCTGCTGCGTCAGGAACGGCAGTGGGCGGCGGAGAAGCAGGCACAGTATGAAGCCAGCGAACACCGGCTGAGCCAGCAGTTCGAAAACCTGGCCCAGCGTATCTTCGAGCAGAAAACCCATAACTTCCGGGAGTTGAACCAGCACAGTCTGGAAAGCCTGCTGTCTCCGTTACGTGAACAGTTGGAGGGGTTTCGCCGCAACATGCAGGAAAGCCATGCGGATGAGAGCCGCCAGCGGCACAGTCTGAAATTCGAGATAGAGCGGCTGGCCGAACTGCACCGGCAGATGAGCGCCGACACCGCCGCCCTGACCCGGGCCCTGAAAGGGGACAGCAAGCAACAGGGTAACTGGGGCGAAGTGGTGCTGGCCCGGGTACTGTCCGAATCGGGGTTGCGTGAAGGGCACGAGTACAGCACCCAGCGAAGCTTCAGCAACGCCGATGGCAAGCGCTACCAACCGGACGTGGTGGTGCACCTGCCGCAAGACAAGGACATCATCATCGATGCCAAGGTGTCGCTGACCGCCTATGAGCGTTACTTCAACGGCGATAGTCCGGCCGAGCGGGAGCAGGCGCTGCGCGAGCATGTCACCTCGGTACGCGGTCATATCCGCGAGCTGGGGCGCAAGGACTATCAGCAACTGCAGGGGGTGCGTACCCTCGATTATGTGCTGATGTTCGTGGCGGTGGAGCCGGCCTTCCTGGTGGCGGTGGAAGCGGAGCCGGGGCTGGTGAAGTATGCCCTGGACCATAATATCCTGCTGGTCAGCCCCACCAACCTGCTGGTGGCCCTGCGTACCATAGAAAACCTGTGGCGGGTGGAGCGGCAGAATCAGAACGCACGGAAAATCGCCGAGTCGGCGGGCAAAATCTATGAAAAACTACGCCTGTTCACGGAAGACATGGATGCGGTGGGCCAGTCGCTGCAGCGGGCCGACGACAGCTACCAGAAGGCGATGAAGAAGCTGACTACGGGCCGGGGCAATCTGATCCGCCAGGCCGAGGCGTTCCGGGAGTTGGGGGTGGAAGTGGCCAAGCCCCTGCCCGAGCATCTGCGGGAAGCGGCGGCGGAGGTGCCGCCGTCCTTGATCAACCGCGCCAGAAGCTAGGGAAAAACAGTACCGCCACCGTCAGTATCTCCAGCCGGCCCATCAGCATGCCGAGCGCCATCAGCCACTTGGCCGTATCCGGCAGGGTGGCGAAGTTGCCGCTCGGGCCTATCGTTTCGCCGATGCCCGGCCCCACGTTGGCCACGGCGGTCACGGCGGCGGTAATGGCGATCATCGGCTCCAGTCCCATCAGGGCAAACACCAGGGCAAGCAGTGCCATGGTGGCGAAGTAGCCCATGATAAAGGTGACCAGGGAGCGGATGATGTCATCGTTCACCGGCCGGCCGTTGTATTTCTGGGGGAACACTGCCCGTGGATGCATCAATTGGTGCAGCTGTTTGCGGAACAGGGCCATGGCCACCTGGAAGCGGAACACCTTGAAGCCGCCCGAGGTCGAGCCGGAGCAGGCCCCCGATACCATCAGGATGGCGAACAGCACCAGCGAGAAAGGACCCCAGGTGCCGAAATCCCCCAGCCCATAGCCGGTGGTGGTGATGATGGAGACCAGGTTGACCAGGCTGATGCGAATGGCATCGGCCAGGGGAAAATGCCCCTGCAACCAGAGGTAGAGGCTGAGGATCAGCGCGCAGGCAAGCACCAGGACGAAAAAGCCCTGAACCTGGGCATCGCGCAGCAGGGCCAGGTTACGGTGCTGCAGGCTGGACACCATCAGCAGAAAGGGAAGGCCGCCGATAAACATGAAGACGACGGCTACCCAGTGGGCAGCGGGGGAAAAATTCCCCATGGAGCCGTCCGAGGTGGAGTAACCGCCGGTGCTCAGGGTGGTCATGGCGTGGTTGATGGACTCAAACAGTGTCATCTCGGTGAACAGGTAATAGCTGAGCATGCACAGCAGGCTGAGCAGCAGGTACAGCTGGACGATGTGTTTGGCCATGGTGGCGGCGCGGGGAGCCGCCTTGTCGGACCAGTCGGAGGACTCGGTCTGGAACAGCTTCATCCCGCCCACGTTGAGGTAAGGCAGTATCGCCACCGCCGCCACGATAAAGCCGAGGCCGCCCAGCCACTGCAGCACGGAGCGCCACAGCAGTATGGGTTTGGGCATGTCATCCAGGCCGCTGAGCACGGTGGAGCCGGTGGTGGTCACCCCGGACATGGCCTCGAAAAAGGCGTCGGTAAAACTGATATGGGTGATAAACACGAAGGGCAGGGCAGAAAAGACACTGATGGTGAACCACACCAGGGTGGTCAGCAGAAACATCTCCCTGACCCGTAGCCGGATCTCCGCCTTCTGTCCATAGAGCAGCAACCCGAAAGCGGCGCCATGGGTCAGCAGGGTGGCCAGTAGAAACTCCTGGAAGCCACCGCCCTTACTGAACAGAGCCAGCAAGGTCGGCAACCACATAAACAGCGCCAGTTTCGACAACGCCATGCTCAGCACGAAGGCAATGGGGCGGAGGTTGAACATGGGGTCTCCTTACAGGAAGAAAGGGCTGGGCTGGAACAGCCGCTCCACTTCCGGGATAAATTTCTTGTCCACCAGGAACAGCACCACGTGGTCGTTCTGCTCGATCACCGTCTTGTCGTGGGCGATCAGTACCTCGTCGCCGCGCACGATGGCACCGATGGTGGTGCCCGGCGGCAGCTTGAGCTCGCCTACCTGGCGGCCCACCACCTTGGAAGTGCTGGTGTCACCGTGGGCGATGGCTTCGATGGCCTCGGCCGCTCCCCGGCGGAGGGAGTAGACGTTGACGATATCTGCCCGACGCACATGGGTGAGCAGGGCGGATATGGTGGCCTGCTGGGGCGAGATGGCGACGTCTATGGTACCGCCCTGCACCAGATCCACGTAGGCGCCGCGCTGGATCAGCACCATTACCTTCTTGGCACCCATTTTCTTGGCCAGCATGGCCGACATGATGTTGGCCTCGTCCTTGTTGGTGACGGCGATAAATACGTCCACCTGATCGATATGCTCTTCCACCAGTAATTCCTGATCGGCGGCGTCACCGCAGAAGACGATGGTGTGCTCCAGTATTTCGGACAGCTGCTCGGCTCGCCTGGGGTTGTGTTCGATCAGTTTCACCGAGTAGCGTTTTTCCAGTCTGCGGGCCAGGCCGGCGCCGATGTTGCCGCCGCCGACGATCATGATGCGCTTGTAGTCGCTTTCCAGCCGTTGCAGCTCGGACATCACCGCCTTGATGTGGCCGCTGGCGGCGACGAAGAACACCTCGTCGTCGGCTTCGATGATGGTGGTGCCCTGGGGCCGGATGGGCCTGTCCTGACGGAAGATGGCCGCCACCCGGGTGTCGATATTGGGCATGTGTTCCCGCAGGGTGGACAAGGCATTGCCTACCAGGGGGCCGCCATAGTAGGCCCTGATCGCCACCAGGCCGACCTTGCCCTCGGCAAAGTCCACCACCTGCAGGGCGCCGGGATACTGGATCAGCCGATAGATATACTCGGTGACCAACTGCTCGGGGGCGATCAGGTTGTCCACCGGCACCGCTTCGTTGACGAACAGCCGGTCCCGCTCCGCGAGAAACTCGGGGGAGCGGATACGCGCCACCTTGTTGGGGGTATTGAACAGGGAGTAGGCCACCTGGCAGGCGATCATGTTGGTTTCGTCGCTGTTGGTCACCGCCACCAGCATGTCCGCATCCTGGGCGCCGGCTTCGCGCAGCACGTTGGGGTGGGCGCCGTGGCCGTTGACCACCCGCAGGTCGTACTTGTCCTGCAACTCGCGCAGCCGCTCGCTGTCGGTATCCACTATGGTGATGTCGTTGTTCTCGCCCACCAGGTTTTCCGCCAGGGTACCGCCGACCTGGCCGGCGCCCAGGATAATGATCTTCATGTTGCTTTACTCAACTTGGCGTAATAGAAACCGTCCCGCTGCTCGGTGCCCGGCAACAGCTGCCAACCCGGTTGGTCCGGGCTGTCGTGCTCATGCAGCGGCAGGTGCCGGGCATCCGGGGTGCGGCTCAGGAAGGCTTTGATCTGTTCCTTGTTTTCGTCCGGCAGGATGGAGCAGGTGGCATAGAGCAGGGTGCCGCCCGGCTTGAGCTGCTGCCAGAGGGCATCCAGGATCTGCATCTGCAAGGCGGCCAGCTGGGCGATGTCTTCCGGGCGGCGCAGCCACTTTATGTCCGGGTGGCGGCGGATGACGCCGGTGGCGGAGCAGGGGGCGTCCAGCAGGATGCGATCGAACCGTGGCCCTTGCCACCAGTCGGCGGGCCTGGCCGCGTCTCCCTGGTGGACGCTGGCGGTGAGGCCGATGCGTTGCAGGTTCTGGTGGACTCGTTGCAGGCGTTCCGGATCCAGATCTACCGCCACCAGTTGGCCGAGCTCGGGCTGGCGCTCCAGAATATGAGCGGTCTTGCCGCCGGGGGCGGCGCAGGCATCGAGCACCAGTTCGCCGGGCGCCGCCTCGAGCAGTTGTGCCGCCATCTGGGCGGCGGCATCCTGCACCGAACTGTGGCCCTGCTCGAAGCCGGGCAGCAGGGTAACGTCCAGCGGACGAGCCAGGCGCAGGGCGCTGTCGGCCAGCGGATCGGGAGCCGCATCCAGGCCATCCTGCAGCAGCAAGGCCAGGTAATGCTCGCGGCTGTGGTGGCGACGGTTTACCCGGATCCACATGGGGGGATGCTGGTTGTTGGCCTCGAGAATGGCCGGCCACTGTTCCGGGTAGGCCTGCTGCAACCGTTTCACCAGCCAGTTGGGGTGGGCCAGGCGCAGCTGGGGCAAGGCGTCGACCTTGGTGGTCAGTTCGTCCTGCCGGCGCTGCACGTTGCGCAGCACGCCGTTGACCATGCCCCTGAAGGGCTCGGCCTTGAGCAGTTTGCAGGCATTGACGGTTTCGGCCAGGGCCGCATGGGCCGGGATGCGGGTATAAAGCAACTGGTAGATACCCACCAGTAGCAGGGCATGCACCGGCTGGTATTTGCCCTTGAGCGGTTTTTCCAGCAGTTGCCTGGCGATGGCGTCGAGCCGGCTGTACCAGCGCAGGGAGCCGAAGCACAGCTCCTGCAACAGCGCCCTGTCCTTGGCGGCGAGCTCTTGCTGATAGCGTGGCAGCAGGGCCGAGAGTGACTGGCCCTGATTGATCACCTGATGCAGGATATTGGCCGCGGCGGCACGGGTTTTCATATGATGTCCACTGAGTTGAGAGTGTTCAAACCAGGCGGGCGCCGGGTTCGAACCAGTCCTTACGGGCGTTGAGCAGATCCTGGCAGCTCATGGCCTTCTTGCCCGGTGGCTGCAGGCTGAGCAGGCGCAGTACGCCAGCACCGGTGGCTACATCGATGCCCTGTTTGCCAGCCCGGAGTATGGTGCCGGGCGCCAGCTCGCTGGCTTCATCCCGCGCTTCGGCCCGCCACAGCTTGAGGTTGTGCTCACCGATCATGAAGTAGCTGACCGGCCAGGGATTGAAGGCGCGTACACAGCGCTCGATCTGGGCGGCGGGCTGGCGCCAGTCGATCCGGGCTTCTTCCTTGCTGAGCTTTTCCGCATAGTTGGCCTGGGCGTCATCCTGGGGCTCGGCCACCGCCGAGCCTGCGGCCAGCTGTTCGAGGGTATGCAGCAGTGCCTTGGGGCCGATATCCGCCAGCTTTTCATAGAGGCTGGCGGAGGTGTCTTCCGGGGTGATCGGCAGGCTGGCCTTGTGCAGCATGGCGCCGGTGTCCAGCCCTTTGTCCATCTGCATGATGGTGACGCCGGTTGCTGCATCGCCGGCCCAGATGGCCCGCTGGATGGGAGCGGCGCCGCGCCAGCGTGGCAGCAGGGAGCCGTGCACATTGATGCACCCCAGGCGCGGAGTGTCGAGTACCACCTGGGGCAGGATCAGGCCGTAGGCCACCACTACCATGATATCGGCGTCCAGGGCGGCCAACTGCTGCTGAGCGGCTTCCTGGCGCAGGCTTTCGGGCTGTAATACGGCAACGCCGGCTTGTTCGGCGAGCACCTTGACCGGGCTGGGCGTCAGTTTCTTGCCCCGGCCGGCGGGCCGGTCCGGCTGGGTGTAGACGGCGACGACATTGTGTTCCGAGCCGAGCAGGGCCTGCAGGTGGCGGGCGGCAAAGTCCGGGGTGCCGGCGAAGATGATATTGAGCTTGCTCAAAGGGCGTCCTTTATCGGATTAGCGTTGATCTTGCTTGGCGAGTTTTTCCAGCTTCTGGCGGATACGCTGGCGTTTGAGCGGCGACAGATAGTCGACGAACAGCTTGCCCTTGAGGTGATCCATTTCATGCTGGATACAGATGGCCAGCAGGTCATCGGCGTCCAGTTCGAATTCCTGTCCCTGACGGTCCTGGGCTTTCACCTTGACCCGTTCGGCACGGGGCACCAGGGCGCGGGCGCCAGGCACGGACAGGCAACCCTCTTCAATACCGGTGCTGCCCGATTGCTCCAGGATTTCCGGGTTGATCAATACCAGCGGCTGATCCCGGTTTTCGGACACGTCGATCACGATCAGCCGTTGGTGAATATCAACCTGGGTCGCTGCCAGGCCGATGCCTTCCTCGGCATACATGGTTTCAAACATATCATCTACAATGTGCTGTAACGCCGGGGTTATTTCGGTGACGGGCTTGGCTACGGTACGCAGCCGCTCATCGGGAAAACGTAATACTTCTAACACTTTTGCCATGGTTACTATGCTTATTCCAATATCGGTACTGACAGTATTTTAGCCGTGTAACCACACAAAAAACAGCAAGAGTTGGCCGAAGGGCAAGGATGTGATGAAACAGCAAGGCATGCGTTTGCTCGGGTTGCTGGCGGGTTGCTGTTTTGGCCTGCAGGCACAGAGCCCGGAACTGACCGCCCATTACCCTGACAGTTACACCGTTCGTCAGGGTGATACCCTGTGGGATATCTCGGCCCGGTTTCTGACCTCTCCCTGGTTGTGGCCCAGGCTGTGGCAGGCGAATCCTCGGCTCACCAATCCCCATCTGATTTATCCCGGAGACGTTCTTACCCTGATCCGGGTCGACGGCCAGCCCCGCCTGGTGCGGGTCGAGCCGGGCGGAACGGGCGTGGCTCGACTGTCTCCCCGGGTGCGAGCCGAACCGGCGGTCGCCACCATCCCCCTCGCATCGATCCTGAATTTTACCGACAGCCACCGCATTCTGGCGCCTTCGGCATTGCGACAGGCTCCTTACATTCTCGGTGACCAGCAGGGGCGGGTGGCGATGGTGAAGGGAGACGACGTCTACGTTCGCGGTCGGTTGCACCCGGGAGAGCCTTACGCGGTATACCGTCTGCAGGAGAAACTGACCGACAGGATGACCGATACCGTCCTGGGGCAGAAAGCGGTTCTGGTTGGAACAGTATTGGCTCGGCAGCAGATGGGGCGGGAGCTAAGCCGCGTGGCCGTGAGCAGCCTGAGGCAGGAGATGCGACAGGGCGACAAGGTGTTGCCCCTGGCGTCCGACGGTGCCCTGGCCGCCTTCTATTATCCCCGGCCGGGGCCGGCATTTGACAATGCCTATGTGGTGGCGATGGGGCGGGACGGGAGTATGGCGGGGCGCCATGGCGTGGTGTTCATCAATAAAGGCCGTGCGCAGGGAGTCAGGGCCGGCGATCTCTATGCGGTGCTGAAACCCGGGCCGGGGGTGTACGACTATGGTGCCAGTGTGCGAAATGAACTCATCTATGCCGATTCGGCGAGTCGCTACCTGCGCAATACCGGCCAGGCCCAGGCATTGCCGTCCACGGCCATCGCGCGGCTGATGGTGTTCAGCGTACAGGAGCTCGTCAGCACGGCCCTGATACTAGACAGTGAGGATTTGGTGCGTATCCATTACCGACTGGGCGATGTGAGAGATGCCGGATACCGGCCTTGAACAGCATCCGTTGTTACCCTGGCTGGCCCTGCAGCACACGGCTGGAATAGGCCCGATCCGCGCATGCAAATTGCGCGACAAACTGGGTATGACCTGGTTTGACTCTCCCGCACTGAAGGCTTGCGGTCTGTCCGACGAGCAATTGGCACAGCTGTTGACTCCCCAGTGGCAGATATTGGAGCGGCTGCTGGAATGGCAGCAATCGAGCCCATCCCGCCATATCCTGTCGTGGGATCACAAGGACTATCCCGCCTTGCTCAAATCCTGCCCCGGCGCCCCCCTGATGCTGTTTGTGGAAGGATCCTTGCCGGCCTTGTCACTCGTCCAGATCGCGATTGTGGGTACCCGGCACCCATCCTATGTGGGGCGGGAGAATGCCAAGGTTCTGGTGCCGCAACTGGTGGACGCCGGCGCGGCCATTACTTCGGGGCTGGCCATCGGTATCGACGGGCTCAGTCACCAAGCGGCGCTGGATCAGGGGGGCATTACCCTGGCGGTGCTTGGCTCGGGGCTGGAGCACTGTTACCCCAAACGACACCAACGGCTGGCGATGGACATCATCGGCACGGGCGGTGCCCTGATATCGGAGTGCTATCCCTGGGAAAGTCCTCTGGCTCATCATTTTCCCCGCCGTAACCGTATCATCAGCGGGCTGAGCCTGGGGGTGCTGGTGGTGGAAGCCGCAGAGCGTAGCGGTTCCCTGATCACTGCCCGTTTTGCGCTGGAGCAGGGGCGAGAGGTGTTTGCCATTCCCGGGGCCTGGCAAAATCCCCAGGCCGACGGGTGCAACCGCTTGATCCAGCAGGGTGCCAAATTGGTCTGTGAAGCCAGGGATATTCTCGAAGAACTGGTGGCGTTTTCGGATGCGGCGATAAAAATTCATCCTCCTGCAACGGAGGAATTATTGCCTTATCCGGACTTGTTGGATAACGTAGGTTTAGAGACAACGGCAGTGGACTTGATCGCGTCCCGTTGTCAGCAGCCGGTGCAGGAGGTACTTACCCGGTTGGTCGAGCTGGAATTGGCTGGCTGGGTGGAATCCGTACCCGGGGGTTATGTCAGAGCGAGGAGGGGCTGATCATGTTCGATGTACTGATGTACCTGTTCGAAACCTATATCCATGCGGATGTAGATTCCATGGTAGAACAGGATGAACTCGCCGATGAATTGACCCAAGCGGGTTTTCATAAGGAAGAGATCCTCAAGGCTTTGGCCTGGCTGGAACGTCTCGCCGAGTTGCAGGAGGCGGAAGAAACGCCAGCCTGGGCCCGTTCTGCTCCGGACTCATTCCGTATCTACATTCAAGAAGAACTCTATAAGATCGATGCCGAAGGGCGAGGCTTCCTGCTGTTCCTGGAGCAAATCAAGGTACTTAATGCTGAAACCCGCGAGATCGTCATCGATCGGCTGATGGAACTGGACTCGCCGGTGATCGAACTGGACGATCTCAAGTGGGTGGTGCTGATGGTCCTGTTCAATGTGCCCGGCAGCGAGTCCGCCTACCACCAGCTGGAGGAGCTGATTTTCGAACAGCCGGAAGGGGCGGTTCACTGAGGGCGGCCGCGCTGTTAGAATTCGTTCAATGAATTCGGAGGCGCGGCATGTCGAAAATCGATCCCAGTCTGTTCAATACCCAGGATCATGCCCCACAGTGGGCGGATGAGCCTTGTCCCCGGTGCGGTGATAAACTGGAGTTGCGCCATGGCAAGCATGGCGCCTTCATTGGCTGCTCGTCTTATCCTCGCTGTGACTATTTGCGCCCTTGCAAGGTGGTAGAACACGACGAGGACGTGGAGAAAGTGCTGGAAGGCAGTGCATGCCCGTCCTGCGGCCATGTGCTCGCCATCAAGAAGGGGCGTTACGGCCTCTTTATCGGTTGCTCCAATTATCCTGCCTGCCATCATGTGGCCGACATCAACGAACAAGGTGGCACGGATCCCGTCTGCCCGTCCTGTGGCAAGGGCAAGCTGGTCGCGAGAACTTCCCGTTACGGCAAACGCTTTTATGGTTGTGAGCGTTACCCGGCTTGTCGTTATGTCATCAACGACAAACCCCGGGCCGAGGTCTGCCCCGAATGTGGCTTCGGCATCCTGGCCGAGCGCAAGGGACTGCTGTATTGCCCGAATAAAGGTTGCGACTATCAACGTTGACCCTATCTCCATACAGGAACCATTGACCTTAATGAACCAGCAAGATCTTCTTACCGCGGTCGACTGCCTCAATCGGGGCGGCATTATCGGTTACGCCACCGAGGCTGTATTCGGCCTGGGATGTGATCCCGATGATGGTGACGCCGTGCGGCGTCTGCTCGAGCTGAAGCAAAGGCCGGTTGACAAGGGGCTGATATTGATTGCCGCCGATTTCAGCCAACTGCTGCCATACCTCGATCTGGAGGCCTTGCCGGCGGGGCGGCTCGACCCGATTCTGGAAAGCTGGCCCGGGCCTTACACCTGGATTATCCCGGCCAAACCGGAAGTGCCGGTATGGCTGAGAGGACGCTTCAGTTCTCTGGCGGTACGGGTCACCGCCCATCGGCAGGCCCATGATTTATGCCTGGCATTCGGCAAACCCCTGGTGTCCACCAGTGCCAATAAAACCGGTGAGGAGCCGGCGAGAAACGCACGACTGCTGGCAGAGCAGATAGGAGCGCGGCTCGACTATATTTTGCCTGGAACCACGGACGGGCGGGCCAACCCATCCCTGATCCGGGATGGTATCACCGGGGCCACGGTACGCCCGGCTTGAACATCACCTATATAAAGGAACTGAAATGAGCGGTAAACCGGATATCACGGCCGTTAAAGCATTTTTGCTACAGTTGCAGGACGACATCTGCGCAGCCCTGGAGCAGACGGACGGCAGTGGCCGTTTTGTGGAAGACAGCTGGACCCGGGAAGAGGGAGGCGGTGGTCGCAGTCGGGTGCTGCGCAACGGCGGCGTGATCGAACAGGGCGGCGTGAACTTTTCGCATGTGCATGGTGCCGCCATGCCGGCCTCGGCTACCGCCCACAGGCCCGAACTGGCCGGCCGCTCCTTCGAGGCCATGGGGGTTTCCCTGGTGATCCATCCCCACAATCCCCATGTGCCGACCAGCCATGCCAACGTGCGCTTCTTTATTGCAGAGAAAGAAGGTGCCGATCCGGTCTGGTGGTTCGGCGGTGGCTTTGACCTGACCCCCTTTTACCCGATGGAAGAAGATTGCCGGCACTGGCATCGGGTGGCCCATGAGCTCTGTGCCCCTTTCGGAGAGCAGGTGTATCCAGAGTACAAGGCCTGGTGCGATCGCTATTTTTATCTCAAGCACCGCGATGAAACCCGTGGCGTCGGTGGCCTGTTCTTCGACGATCTGAACCATTGGCCTTTCGAACGCTGCTTTGCCTTTATGCAGGCGGTGGGCCGGGGGTATCTCGAGGCCTACCTGCCGATTATCGAACGGCGCAAAGATACCCCCTACGGCGAGGCGGAGCGGCAGTTCCAGCTGTATCGGCGTGGGCGCTATGTGGAGTTCAATCTGGTGTATGACAGGGGAACCCTGTTTGGCCTGCAGACCGGCGGCCGCACCGAGTCCATCCTGATGTCGATGCCGCCGCTGGCGCGTTGGGAATATAACTGGCAGCCGGCACCGGGCTCGGCCGAAGCCCGGTTGCAGGAATACCTGGTACCCAAGGACTGGTTTTAACTGACTGGCTCTGCCTTGGGGCCGAACAGTTCGATAACCCTGTCGATCAACCCCTGCCGCTCACTGCCAGGCAGGTAGGCGGCATAGACTTCCCGGTTGATGGAAGGGGCATCGGCGACCACAAAAAGCTGTTGCTGTTCCAGATAGCTGCGGGCCATGGCGCCGGGTAAAAAAGCACTGCCGCCATGGTGCAGCAGGTATTCCAGGGCGATACGTACCGAGCCGGTATGCAGCAGCGGCGGTGTGGCGGTATTGAACAGCTTGGCATGTTGAGTATTGAAGGCGGTGCCCCAGTCGATGCGAATATAATCCTGAGCCATGGCGTCAATGGCGGTCAGCCCTGAATAGGTTGATACCAGCTGTAACTCCATGGTATGCAGGGCGATATGGCGCACGCCTTCGATGCGAGCCGGATCGGTCAAAAAAGCCAGGTCCAGGGTTCTGCCCAGCAGGGCACGGGTCATTTGTTCCGGGGTGCGAATGTCGGCACGCAATGATAGTGCAGGCAGTTCGCAATACAGCCGATGCAACCCTTCCTGCAGGTAGGCATCCCACAGGTTGGCGGTACCCGCCACGGCCAGTTGCTGGGTTTGGCGTTCGCTCAGGGCCACTTCGTGCTGGGCCCGGGCCCAGGCCAGCAGCATGGACTCGGCATGAGGGATCAAGGCTTCCCCGGATGAGGTCAGCTGGATATTGTTGCGCAAACGAGTGAACAGGGTCACTCCCAACTGGCTTTCGAGCTGGCGGATCCTGAAGCTGACCGCCGATGGCGTCAGGTAGAGGTGCTCCGCCGCCTTGCCGAAGTGACGGGTACGCGAGACTTCCAGAAAGGTCTTTAAGAGTTCAGTATCCAAGGTTGACCATAAATATTTTGTTCGTTAGCGCAAAATCTATTCATTTTAGCGGTGAATGCAACAAAAAAAGCATCCATAGTAGCAATATAATAATTCCTGCCCGCGTAAGGGGCGTCGCCTGAGCCACTGTTCCGAATAATCGTAGAGCCCCGCGGCAGTGACCCGGTGCCATTAGCAGGTCCTCAGCGCCAGGGACGCGACGCGCCTTGGACCTCTCCGTTATCGGACGGTGGAGCCCTGGGACGGGGTCATGGCGTATCTGCGTGTGATAGCGGGTCGATGTAGCGGTATCAGGATCAATTATTTAGACCTTAATTATTCAGCTCCGGCGGTCTTCGCCAACGTATGAGAAAAACAGTTCATGGACAAATATGCCGTTATCGGAAACCCCATCAGCCATAGCCAGTCGCCTTTTATCCATAGTTGTTTTGCCCGGCAGACCGATCAGGCGCTGAGCTACGAGCGCCTGTTGGCCCCCCTCGATGATTTTGCCGGTTTCCTGGAACGGTTCAGGCTGGAGGGAGGAAAAGGCTGCAATATTACCGTGCCGTTCAAGACGCAGGCCCTGGCGCTGGCGGAACGCCTGACCGAACGGGCCGAGCTGGCGGGGGCGGTGAATACCCTGCAACTGCTGCCCGATGGCCGATGGCTGGGAGACAATACGGATGGTGCCGGGTTGGTACTGGATCTTAAGCGTCTGGAGGTTCCCTTGACCGGGGCAAGAGTGCTGCTGCTGGGCGCCGGAGGCGCGGCCCGGGGAGCCCTGGGTCCCCTGTTGGCCGAGAAGCCGGTGGAGCTGGTGGTGGCAAACCGGACCCGGGCGAGGGCCGATGAGCTGGCGGTCCGTTTTTCCCCGCTGGGTAATATCGTCAGTGCTCCGCTGGAAACACCGGGTGTGGGTTTTGATGTCATCATCAACAGCACTTCCGCCAGTCTGCAGGGGGAGCAACTGGCCCTGAATGACGGTGTTTGCCATTCCCATAGCCGGGTCTACGATATGATGTATGGCCGGGAAGAAACCGTCTTTCTCTGCTGGGCGAGGGGGCAGGGGCTGGAACAGCGTCACGATGGCCTGGGGATGCTGGTCGGGCAGGCGGCCGAGAGTTTTTACCTCTGGCGTGGAGTCAGGCCGGACATGATGCCAGTACTGACGGCATTGAGAACCAAGTTGGAGTCGGCAACATGAATCAGGACATTATCGTGGGAGACGATCTTTACTGGCAGCCGGAGCTGCAACGTATCGCCTTTACGGCCCATTGGCAGGGACGGCACATTCCCTGTTTTATCGCCCTGCATCGGCTCGAGCACATGAGTGGGCAAAGCCTGAGTGATGAAGCCAATATCATGCTGGCCTTCGAGTCGGTGCGGTTCGATATTGAAGAGTTGGTATCGATCCAAGTAGAAGAAGAAGTCTTTGCTCCCGACGGCAGCCTCTATCTTTAACTAGGGCCGAGCCATGGCTCGGCCCTGGTGCTATTTAGGCTTGTTGCAAGTATTCGTCCTTCAATCGGACATAGTTGTCGGCCGACTCGGGCAAGAAGGCTTTCTCCGCCTCCGTCAGTGGGCGGGCTTGTTTGACCGGAGAGCCTACATAGAGAAAGCCAGACTCCAGCCGCTTGCCCGGGGGGACCAGGCTGCCGGCGCCGATAATGACATCATCACCCACCACGGCCCCATCCAGAATGATGCAGCCCATCCCCACCAATACCCGGTTACCGACGGTACAGGCATGCAGCATGGCCTTGTGCCCTATGGTGACATCCTCGCCGATGATCAGTGGCAGGCCGTCCGGTCGGGCACTGCTCTTACGGGTGACGTGCAACACGGTGCCGTCCTGGATATTGGTGCGGGCACCGATGCGAATATAATTCACGTCACCCCGGGCCGCGACCAGCGGCCAGATGCTGGCGTCATCGCCCAGTTCGATAGCGCCGTACAACACGGCGGATTTCTCGACAAAGACCCCTTTACCCAGTTTGGGCGTGATTCCGTTATAGCTGTTCAATGAGTTCATCCTGTCTGCTCCCGGTTCGGTAGCGGGTTGTGGTGCTATTTTAAAGCCTTTGCCGGTAAAAACGAGGACTGATTGTGTATAACTCTGTGCCTAACCTGTGTTTTTGCTTGGAGTATAGGCAAACGGCCCCGAAAGTGATGTTTTTCACAAAAA